>NZ_JAPSIW010000300.1 GCF_031178505.1 Streptomyces sp.
GCCCACGGCTTCGCCGTGCCGGCCGTCGGCCGCGGGTGGAAATCCATGCTGGTCAAAGACACGGCAGCGTCGCTCACTGGTCGGCTCCCTCTTCCTCGTCGCCGTCGTTCTCCTCGGTGCTCAGCGGTTCGTAGACGAGCACCGCGCGGTTGTCGGGGCGCAGTCGCGCCGCGGCGGCCTCCCGCACCTCCTCGGCGGTCACGGACAGCACCCGGTCCACCGCGGTGAGGGCGAGCTGCGGGTCGCCGAACAGGACGGCGTACCGGCACAGTTCGTCGGCGCGGCCGGCGACCGTGCCGAGCCGGTCCAGCCACTCGCGCTCCAGCTGGGCCTGGGCGCGCTCCATCTCCTCGGGCGTCGGTCCCTCGGCGGCGAAGCGGGCGAGCTCCTCGTCGACGGCGGCCTCGATGCGCGGCACCTCGACGCCACCGGAGATCTTGACGTCCAGCCAGCCGAGCGACGGCGCCCCGGCGAGCCGCAGCAGGCCGAAGCCGGCGGCGACGGCCGTACGGTCGCGCCGGACCAGCCGGTTGTGGAGGCGGGAGGACTCGCCGCCGCCGAGGACGGTCAGGGCCAGGTCGGCCGCGTCGCACGCGCGCGTGCCGTCGTGCGGCAGCCGGTAGGCGGCCATCATCGCGCGCGCGGGGACGTCCTCCACGACGACTTCCCGAAGCTGCTCACCGATGACGTCGGGCAGCGAGCCGTCGCGCGGCGGCAGCTTCCCGTCGTGGGACGGGATGGAGCCGAAGTACTTCTCGATCCAGGCGAGCGTCCGCTCCGGGTCGATGTCGCCGACCACCGACAGCACCGCGTTGTTCGGCGCGTAGTACGTGCGGAAGAAGTTCCGCGCGTCCTCCAGGGTGGCCGCGTCCAGGTCGGCCATCGAGCCGATCGGGGTGTGGTGGTACGGGTGGCCCTCCGGGTAGGCCAGGGCCGTCAGCTTCTCGAAGGCGGTGCCGTAGGGCACGTTGTCGTACCGCTGGCGGCGCTCGTTCTTCACGACGTCCCGCTGGTTCTCCATCGACTCCTCGTCGAGGGCCGCGAGCAGCGAGCCCATGCGGTCGGCCTCCAGCCAGAGCGCCAGCTCCAGCTGGTGCGCGGGCATGGTCTCGAAGTAGTTGGTGCGCTCGAAGCTGGTCGTGCCGTTGAGCGAACCGCCCGCCCCCTGCACCAGCTCGAAGTGACCGTTGCCGTGGACCTGCTTCGACCCCTGGAACATCAGGTGCTCGAAGAGGTGGGCGAGGCCGGTGCGGCCCGGCACCTCGTGGCGCGAGCCGACGTCGTACCAGAGGCAGACCGCGGCGACCGGGGTCAGGTGGTCCTCGGAGAGCACCACGCGCAGGCCGTTCGCCAGCCGGTGCTCGGTCGCTGTCAGGCCGCCGGAGCCGGCCTCGGCCGTGGCCGTGTGACCCATGGGCATGTACGTCCCTTCGATCGCGATGTGGAAAAGTCCTGCCACTGTATGCAAGCGCGCCGACACCTGGCGAAGTTCCCGGCCTCCCGCCATGTCCCTCGTCCGGGTCGCGGTCCGCGTTGTCGGTGGCACGGTCCACAATGGTCCGCGTCAGAACAACCTTGTTGGTGAAGCAATCCACCTTGTTGGTGAAGGAGCCGCAGCCGCGATGGCCCGCCGCAGCACGAAGACACCGCCGCCGGACGACGCGTACGAGGAGAGGATCCTCGACATCGACGTCGTCGACGAGATGCAGGGCTCCTTCCTCGAGTACGCGTACTCGGTGATCTACTCGCGCGCGCTGCCCGACGCCCGCGACGGCATGAAGCCCGTCCAGCGGCGCATCGTCTACCAGATGAACGAGATGGGGCTCCGTCCGGACCGCGGCTTCGTCAAGTGCGCGCGCGTCGTCGGCGAGGTCATGGGCAAGCTGCACCCGCACGGCGACGCCTCGATCTACGACGCGATGGTCCGCATGGCACAGCCCTTCTCCATGCGTCTCCCGCTCGTCGACGGCCACGGCAACTTCGGTTCCCTGGGCAACGACGACCCGCCGGCCGCGATGCGGTACACGGAGTCGCGGATGGCCCCGGCCGCGCTCCTGATGACCGAGTCGATCGACGAGGACACGGTCGACTTCGCGCCGAACTACGACGGACAGGAGCGCGAACCGGTCGCGCTCCCCGCCGCGTACCCGAACCTGCTGGTCAACGGCGCCTCCGGCATCGCCGTCGGCATGGCGACGAACATGCCGCCGCACAACCTCGGGGAGGTCGTCGCGGCGGCCCGCCATCTGATCCGCCACCCCAACGCGGACCTCGAGACCCTGATGCGGTACGTGCCCGGCCCGGACCTGCCGACCGGCGGCCGGATCGTCGGCCTGGCCGGCATCAAGGACGCCTACGAGTCGGGCCGCGGCACGTTCAAGATCCGCGCCACGGCGACGGTGGAGAACGTGACGGCGCGCCGCAAGGGCATCGTCGTGACCGAGCTGCCGTTCTCGGTGGGCCCCGAGAAGGTCATCGCCAAGATCAAGGACCTGGTCGGGTCGAAGAAGCTCCAGGGCATCGCCGACGTCAAGGACCTCACCGACCGGGCCCACGGCCTGCGCCTGGTCATCGAGATCAAGAACGGTTTCGTGCCCGAGGCCGTCCTGGAGCAGCTCTACAAGCTGACGCCGATGGAGGAGTCCTTCGGCATCAACAACGTGGCCCTGGTCGACGGGCAGCCGCTCACGCTCGGCCTCAAGGAGCTCCTGGAGGTCTACCTCGACCACCGCTTCGAGGTGGTGCGGCGCCGCTCCGAGTTCCGCCGCGGCAAGAAGCGCGACCGGCTCCACCTGGTCGAGGGCCTGCTCGTCGCGCTGCTCGACATCGACGAGGTCATCCGCCTGATCCGGCAGAGCGAGAACTCCGCGCAGGCGAAGGAGCGCCTCATCGAGCGCTTCTCGCTGAGCGAGGTCCAGACGCAGTACATCCTGGACACCCCGCTGCGCCGGCTCACCAAGTTCGACCGCCTGGAGCTGGAGTCCGAGCGCGACCGGCTCACCGGCGAGATCGACGAGCTGACCGGGATCCTGGAGTCCGACGCCGAGCTGCGCAAGCTGGTCTCCTCGGAACTGGCGTCCGTCGCCAAGAAGTTCGCCACCGAGCGCCGGACGGTCCTGCTGGAGTCGGCGGGCGCTCCGGCCGCGACGGTCTCCCTTGAGGTCGCGGACGACCCGTGCCGGGTACTGCTCTCGTCGACGGGCCTGCTGGCCCGCACGGTGACCGAGGAGCTGCCGCCGACGGTGGAGGGCAAGCGCGCCAAGCACGATGTGATCGTCTCGGCGGTCGCGGCGACCCAGCGCGGCGACATCGGTGTGGTCACCTCGACCGGGCGGCTGCTGCGCCTCGCGGTGATCGACCTGCCGCAGCTGCCCGACACGGCCGCCGCGCCGAACCTGGCGGGCGGTGCGCCGCTGGCCGAATTCGTCTCCCTGGAGCCCGGGGAGACGGTGGTCTGTCTGACGACGCTCGAAGAGGCCTCGCCGGGCCTG
This sequence comes from Streptomyces sp., assembly GCF_031178505.1. Classification (GTDB taxonomy): domain Bacteria; phylum Actinomycetota; class Actinomycetes; order Streptomycetales; family Streptomycetaceae; genus Streptomyces; species Streptomyces gulbargensis. The sequence goes on from NZ_JAPSIW010000300.1 coordinate 3,492, forward strand.
GCGATCGGCACGCTCCAGGGCGTGGTCAAGCGGGTGGTGCCGGACTACCCGGCGAACAAGGACGAGCTGGAGGTCATCACCCTCAAGGAGGGCGACCGGATCGTCGGCGCGACCGAGCTGCGGACGGGCGAGGAGGACCTGGTCTTCATCACCTCCGACGCCCAGCTGCTGCGCTACCCGGCCTCCCAGGTACGGCCGCAGGGCCGGCCGGCCGGCGGCATGACGGGCATCAAGCTGTCGGCGGGCGCCGAGGTGATCTCCTTCACCGCGGTGGACCCGGCGGCCGACGCCGTGGTCTTCACGGTCGCGGGCGCGACCGGCACCCTGGAGCCCGCCTCCGGTACGTCGGCGAAGGTGACGCCCTTCGACCAGTACCCGCGCAAGGGGCGGGCGACCGGCGGCGTCCGCTGCCAGCGGTTCCTGAAGGGTGAGGACGTCCTGGTCCTGGCCTGGGCGGGCGCCACCCCGGCCCGCGCCGCCCAGCGCAACGGCACCCCGGTGGAGCTGCCCGAGCCGGACCCGCGCCGTGACGGCTCGGGCACGCCGCTCGCCAAGCCGGTCGAGGTCGTCGCGAGCCCGGCCTCCTGACCGGCCCCGGAGCCGAGGCCGCCGGCCTCGGCTCCGGTCCTTCCCGGCTCATTCCCCGGCGGCGTCCCCGTCCTCCGCTTCGGGCATCCCGGGTTCGTCGCGGTGGGGGACGAACCGCAGCACGCCCCACATGCCGTGCTCGTCGGGGACGTCCTGCGGGCCGTGCTGCTCGCAGGCGGCGAGTTCCTTGCGCAGGGCCGCCGCGTCGATGCCGGAGCCGATGAGGACGAGCTGGGTGAGGCGCTCCTCGCCCTCCGGCCACGGTTCGGGGTAGAAACGCAGGAAGCGGCCGACGGCGTGGACGGCGTACCGGTGGGCCGGGTCGGCGGCGCCGAGGTCGATGAAGCCCTTGATCCGGTAGAGGCCCTCGGGACGGGAGTCCAGGAAGGCCATCAGGCGCCGGGGGTGCAGCGGGACGGGCGTGGCGAGGGAGACCGTCTCGTAGGCCGCGTGCGGGTGCGCGTGCTCCTCGTCCCCGGAGCCGTACAGGATGTCCTCGATCGACATCTGCCCCTCGATCTCGCCCTCGACCACCACCCGGTCGAAGAGGAGCTCCGGATCCACCCGCCCGTGCGAGGCCTCGATCACGGCGGCGCGCCCGGCGAGGCCGGCCACGGTCTCCCGGACGGCCCGCAGCGCGTCCTCGCCGACCCGGTCGGCCTTGTTGACGACCACGAGGTCGGCGATGGCGAGATGCCGGTCGGTCTCGGGGTGCCTCTGCCGCGTGGCGTCGAACTCGGCGGCGTCCACGACCTCCACCAGACCGCCGTACACGATCCGCTCGTTCTCGCTGGCGAGGACCATGCGGACCAGCTCCTGCGGCTCGGCGAGGCCGCTCGCCTCGATCACGATCACGTCGAGCCGGGCCTCGGGCCGGGTCAGGACCTCGAGGTACGTGTCCAGCTCGCTCGCGTCCACGGCGCAGCACAGGCAGCCGTTGCCGAGGGAGACGGTGGAGCCGACCTGCCCGGCGACGGTCATGGCGTCGATGCCGATGTCGCCGAAGTCGTTGACCATGACCCCGATCCGGGTACCCCGTGCGCTCCGCAGGAGGTGGTTGAGGAGCGTGGTCTTGCCGGCCCCGAGAAACCCGGCGAGGACGACGACGGGGATCTGGTGGGTGGTCACGGTGGGACGCCTTCCGTGTTCTCGGTCCTGTCCCGCGGCCCGCGCGCCGCGGAAAGGTTCAGGATACGGCGGACGACCGGTTCCCCTTCGGGCCCGACGCCTCCTGCCCGCGCCCAGTACCGGCGCGGCCCTGTCCCCACCCCTTCGAGCCCCGCCACCGGCACCACCCGGAACTCCCCGGGCCCGCGTACCGAGGCCCCGTCCGCGGGGACGACCTGCGGACGGGGCCGGCCCGATGAGTACCCTCCACGGCCGGTATTTCCGGTCGTGGGCCGTCGCCCTTTACCGTTTCCGGCATGAGCCCCGCACCGACCGGCCCCGCGCGGCCCCCCGTACGCCGTCTGCGGTTCGGGTGGCCGCGGCGGGTGTTCTCGCAGGTTCTGCTGATGCAGCTGGCCGTCGCGACGGGCGTGACGGTTCTCGCCACCGGCCTGTTCCTGGCCCCGCTGAGCGCCCAGCTCGACGACCAGGCCATGCGGCGGGCCCTCGCCATCGCCGAGAGCACCGCCTCGCCCCGGCTCGCCTCGGACCTGACCGCCACGCCGCCGTCGGCGGGCGGCCCGGTCCAGGCGGAGGCCGAGCGGATCAGGACCTCCACGGGCGCCGAGTACGTCGTGGTCATGGACGGGCGCGGCGTGCGCTGGTCGCACCCCGACCCGGCGCAGATCGGCCGGCGGGTCTCCACCGATCCGAGCACCGCGCTGGCCGGTCACGAGGTGATGGAGATCGACAGCGGCACCCTCGGCCGCTCGGCCCGCGGCAAGGCGCCGCTGCGGGACGCCGGCGGGCGGATCGTCGGCGCGGTCTCGGTCGGTATCGAGTACGACAGTGTGCGCGCCAGGCTCCTGGCCGCCATCCCCGGGCTGCTCGCCTACGCCGGTGGGGCCCTCGCGGCGGGCGCTCTCGCGGCGTACCTGATCTCCCGGCGGCTCCAGCGCCGCACGCACGACCTCGCGTTCTCCGACATCTCCGCGCTGCTCGCCGAACGGGAGGCCATGCTGCACGGCATCCGGGAGGGCGTGGTCGCGCTGGACCGGGCGGGGGCGGTACGGCTCGTGAACGACGAGGCCCAGCGTCTGCTCGGGCTCGGTCCCGAGGCGGCGGGGCGCCCGCTGGAGGAGCTCCTCGGTCCGGGCCGTACCGCCGACGTCCTCGCCGGGCGGGTGACGGGCGAGGACCTGGTGGCCGTCCAGGGGCACCGGGTGCTGATCGCGAACCGGATGCCCACGCACGACGGGGGTGCCGTCGTGACGTTGCGCGACCGCACCGAGCTGGAGCGCCTCGGGCGCGAGCTGGACTCCACGCGGGGTCTCATCGACGCCCTGCGGGCCCAGGACCACGAGCACGCCAACCGCCTGCACACCCTCCTGGGGCTGCTGGAGCTGGAGATGCACGAGGAAGCCGTCGAGTTCGTCACCGAGGTCGTCGGCGTTCACCGGGCCACCGCCGAGCAGGTCACCGAGAAGGTGCGTGACCCGCTGCTCGCGGCGCTGCTCGTGGGCAAGGCGACCGTGGCGGCCGAGCGCGGCGTCTCCCTGCGGATCGCGCCGGATTCGCTGCTTCCGGACCGGCTGGTCGACCCGCGCGAGCTGGTCACCGTCGTCGGGAACCTGGTGGACAACGCCCTGGACGCGGTCGGCGGCGCACCCGGCGCCCGGGTGGAGGTGGCGCTCGGCACCCGTGGCCGTACCGTCGTGCTGACCGTCTCGGACACCGGCCCGGGCGTCCCGGAGGAGCGCCGGGAACTGATCTTCACCGAGGGCTGGTCCACGAAGGAGCCGCCGTCCCACGGCAAGCGGGGCCTCGGTCTCGCGCTCGTGCGCCGGCTCGCCGAGCGCCGCGGCGGCAGCGCCGTGGTCGCCTCCGGACCGGACGGGGGCGCGGAGTTCACCGTGGTCCTGCCCGACGCGCTGACCGATCCGGAGCCGTACGCGGTCGCCGTGCCGGCCACCCCCCGGACCCCGGGGAAGGCGGCGCGATGATCGGCGTACTGGTGGTGGACGACGACGTGCACGTGGCCCGGATCAACGCGGCGTACGTCGCCAAGGTGCCCGGTTTCCGGGTGGTGGCCACCGCGCATTCGACGGCCGAGGCGCTGGCCGCCCTGGCCGAGCACCCGGTGGACCTGGTCCTGCTGGACCACTATCTGCCGGACGAGAACGGCCTCGCGGCGGTACGGGAGCTGCGGGCGCGTGGCCACCAGTGCGATGTGATCATGGTGACGGCGGCCCGGGACGTGGCGACCGTACAGGCCGCGATGCGGCACGGCGCGCTCCAGTACGTGGTGAAGCCGTTCAACTTCGCGGGGCTGCGCGCCAAGCTGGAGGCGTACGCGACCCTCCGCACGGCCCTGGAGGGCGGGGGTGAGGCGGAGCAGGCCGAGGTGGACCGGATCTTCGGGACACTGGCGGCCGGCACGGTCGCCCCCGACCTGCCCAAGGGCCACTCCCCCACGACGGCCGAGCTGGTCCGTCA
>NZ_JAPSIW010000301.1 GCF_031178505.1 Streptomyces sp.
CCCGCCGCCGGGACACGGCGACCGCCACGCCCCCGGCCGCCAGCGCCCCGCCGAGGAAGGGCACCAGGTCCGCGACGGCGGTCAACGGCCGGCCCGCCCGCCCGGTACGGCCGCCGCCGGCGCCGCGTCGGCCGGCCGCAGCGCGTCGAGGGCACCGCGGCAGGCGGCCACGATCCGCGCGTTCTCCTCCGTGTCGCGCACCGCGATCCGGACCGTACGCCCCTCGTACGCCGGTGACATCGGTGACAGGTCCCGCAGATGGACGCCGTACCGCCGGCACTCCCGCACCAGGCGCGCGGCGCTCGGCCCGGCGTGCGGCAGCGTCACCGTGACGAAGTTCGCCACCGATTCCCCGACCTCGGTGAACCCGTCGAGGGCGCGGAGGTCCTCGGCCAGCCGGCCCCGCAGCACATGCGTCCGCTCCCAGCAGGCGGCGTAGTGGGCGGGATCGCGCAGCGCCGCCACGGCGGCCAGCTGGGCGGGCAGGCTCACCGCCCAGGGCGGGGTCCAGCGGCGCAGCTCCCGGGCGGTCTCCGGATCGGCCACGAGATAGGCCGCCCGGACCCCCGACAGGGCGAACATCTTCGACATCGACGTGCAGACGGTCACCCGCCGGTCTGCCGCGGCGAGAGGGGCCAGGGAGTCCGCGGGATCCACGTACCCCAGGTACGCCTCGTCGATCCACCACCGGGTGCTCGCCGGGGACGCCTCGATCACCGCCCGCAGCTCCGCCGACGGCGCGTGGCGCCCGGTCGGGTTGTTCGGATTGACCACCACCACGAGGTCGTACCGACCCGCCCGGACGGCGGCCACGAGGCGCCCGGGGTCGATCCGCCAGCCGTCCTCGCGGCGCAGCGGGAGCCGGTCCACGTGGCAGCCGATCACCCGCTCGGTGACATGGGCGTACTCGCCGTAGCTCGGGTCGAGCAACAGCACCCGGCTCCCTGCCGTCAGCCACCGCCCGAAGGCCCGGAAGATCAGGTCGGAGGAACCGGCCCCCACCACCAGCGACTCCGGCGGGAGCGCCCGGGCCCGGACGATCTCGGCGAGCAGGCCGTCGGCGGCGGTCGGGGGAGAGGTCCGCGCCGCCCAGGAAGGATCGTCCGCGAGCACCGCCCGCACCCCGGGGGCCGGCGGGAACCACGCGTCCAGCACGTCCGCCGCGACCACCTCGTGGCGCCGCTCCAGCGTCCGGAAGTCCGTCCCGATGGCGCCGAAGGAGGCACCGCCGTGCTCGCAGCCGTCCGCCCGGGGCGCGAAGTCCGCGTCGAGCCGCCAGTCCACCGCCGACCGCAGCCGCTCCACGACCGTGCCGTACCGCCGCAGGACGTTCCTCGTCAGTTCGGCCACCGAGCCCGTCAGCACCTCGAACGTGACGTCGCCGCAACGGATGGTGCGGCCGACCGGCCGCAGACCGGTCGCGACGTACATGCCGAGCAGCTCCGTCCGGCCCATCGCCACCACCCGGCGGCCGCCGCGCGACGCGATCCAGCGCAGCGCGGCGTACATCAGGAGGGGCGCGGCGGCCGTCGACCGCAGGTCCGGCTCCACCGTGAGGACCCGGACCTCGAAGAGGGCGTCCTCCGACAGCAGCGGCAGTGCGTCCCGGCTCACGTACCGGTCGAGCCCGTAGCGGCCCGCCCACGGCGGCGTGACGGTCACGAAGCCGATCCTCGTCGCGCCGCGCGCGACGACCAGCCGCACGGCCGGATCGTCCGGCCCGCCGCCGTACCCCTCGGGGGACGCGTCGTGCAACCTTCCCGAGGGGTGCGCCGGATGCTGGCCGAGCTCCTCCGCGTAGACACGGTGACGCAACTCGCCGATCCAGTCGAGATCGAGCGGAGTCGCGACACGCAACTGAAGGGCCTGGTCCATGGATGTCCCCCTGGGGCGGAATGGCGGTCGCGCACCAGCATGGGGAAGTCCGGGGGCTCCGCGCGTGAGTACGCGTACTCACCTCAGGGGTGGGGCAGGTGCCCACCGGCTCGCGTCCGTGAGCCGCGGGGCCGTCCGACGCCGCGTCACTCCGGGCGGCCGAAGCGGTGGGCGGCCCAGCCGAGGGCCAGTGCTCCCGCGGCGAACAGAAGGCCCGCTTCGAGGAGCAGCGGGGGCTGGCGGCCGAACCACTCGATGCCCCCGGCCGTGGCACCGTCCGGCACCCGCAGGGCGATGCAGCGGCGCAGCAGGTCCACCCCGTGCGCGAGCGGGTTGACGCCGGCGAGGGCCCGGGCCCACCCCGGCATGGCGTCGAGCGGGAAGAACGCGCCGGAGAGGAACAGCAGCGGCGTCATCACCAGGCCCAGCAGCATGTGGAACATCTCGGCCCTGCGGAGTGTCACGGCCAGGGCCAGCGCGAGGGCGGTGAGGGTGAAGGACGACAGGAGCATGCCGCCGAGGAGCAGCAGCAGGAGCGGCGGATCGTACGGCAGGCCGACGGCACCGGCCAGGCCCAGCAGCAGGGCGCCCTGGACGGCGGCGACCAGGGTGCCGCCGAGACAGTTCCCGAGGAGCAGCGTCGACCGGTTGACCGGGGCCATCAGCAGCTCCCGCAGATAGCCGCTCTCCCGGTCGGTGATGAGACGGACCCCGACCGTGATGGCCGGCATCTGCACCGTCATCATCAGCATTCCGGGGAAGAGGTAGACCCGGTAGTCGACCCCCAGCGAGGACCGCGGGATCAGCGTGGCCAGTCCGCCCCCCAGAACGAAGAGGTACAGCAGCGGGTGCAGCAGCGTCAGGGCGGTGTGGACGGGCTGTCCGGCGAGGCGCAGCAGGTCCCGGTGGACCAGGGCGTGCACGGCCCGCAGTTCGTGCCGCGGCCGGGACGGCCGGCCGCCGCGCGCGGTGCCGGGGACGGGCAGGGTCGCCGTGGTCATCGGGCGCCTCCGGAGTCCGGCGCGGTGCCCTGCCGGGGCGGCGCCGCGGGTGGGTGGCCGGGCTGGCCGGTGGCCTGCAGGCTGCGGCCGGTGTGGTGGAAGAAGACGTCGTCGAGCGTCGGAGGGGTCGCGGAGGCGGCGCGCACGGCGATGCCGTGCTCCTCGAGGACCCCGCACAGGCGGGGGATCCAGGTACTGCCGTCCGGCAGCCGCAGGTGGACACCGTCGGCGTCCACGGTGACGGGCCGGTCCGGCGGGGCGATCATGCCCGCGAGCCGCCGGGCCGTCGTGTCGTCACTGGTGCGCAGAAGGACCTTGTCGTCGCCGACGGCGCTCTTGAGCGCGAAAGGCGTGCCCTGGGCCACGAGCCGGCCGTGGTCGATGATCGCGATCCGGTCGCAGTTCTCCGCCTCCTCCAGGTAGTGGGTGGTGACGAAGAGGGTGCTGCCGTGCCGGTCGCGCAGCGCGCGCAGGTGGTCCCAGACCTGGGCGCGCGCGTGCGGGTCGAGTCCGGTCGTCGGCTCGTCGAGGAACAGCACCTCCGGGGAGTGCAGGAGCCCCCGGGCGATCTCCAGACGGCGCCGCATCCCGCCCGACAGCGTGCGTACGGGGGAGCGCCGGCGGTCGGTCAGCCCCACCGCGTCGAGCACCTCGCCCGACCGGCGCCGGGCGCAGCGGCGGCCGAGACCGTACAACCGCGCGTGGATCACCAGATTCTGGTCGGCCGTCAGATCGGGGTCCAGAGCGCTGCGCTGGAACACCATGCCGACCCGCCGCCGTACCTCCTGCGGGCGTCTCGTCACGTCGACACCGGCCACCACGGCCTGCCCCGACGTGGGCCGGGCCAGCGCGCACAGCAGCGAGATGGTGGTCGACTTCCCCGCCCCGTTGGGTCCCAGGAAGGCGAAGGTCTCGCCCCGGAACACGTCCAGGTCCAGCTCGCGCACGGCGTCGACGGTCCCGTCCGGGCCCGGGTAGCTCTTGACCAGCGCGCGCGTGCTGATCGCGTACTCCGTCCCGGAGGTGTGGGGCGTGGGGTGGGCGCTGATGACGGCGGTGGTCAGCAGGGCGGCGCGGGTGGGGTCGTCGTCACCGGCGGGGAGCTGCATGGGGTCTGTTCCTCATCTACGAGTGCCCACCCGCGCCCCGCCCGGCGCACGGGCGGAACGACACCGCATCGTCCCCGTGGTCCACGGGCCGGGTGCGCGGTGGAGCCGGTCGTCCGGGCCGGGCCCGCGGGGGAACCGAGCGGCCCGGAAGCACCTGAGCGGCGCGGCCGCGAGCGACCGCGCCGGAAAGCGACGGACCCCTCGTCCGGCGGCTGTCCCGGGACGGCCACCGGACGAGGGGCGCTGCCCGCGGTTACGCGCAGGTGACACCGATGCAGATGGTGTTCAGGAGCGTCAGCAGGCCGACGCAGGAACAGGTGCCGCCGAACGGCTCCCCGTCGACGCCGACCGGGTCGGTCTCCGGAAGGGCGTGCAGCTCAGCCAGCAGTTCGAGGTCGCGGTTCTCCATTGGGGTTCTCCCTTTCCGTTGAAGCTACGGCAGGAACTTCCCGCCGATCAGACCGGCGACTGGATCATCCAGTGCCGGGGCTCGGTGTGCCGGAGGCGCAGCAGGAAGGCCAGGATTCCGGCCGATCCGTCGCTCCAGCTGGTCGAAACGTCCCCGTACTCGTTGGGGAAGACCACATGGCCGTGGCGCCGCGCCCCCTCGGCGAGGATCAGGCGGGCCAGTTCCTCCGCCCGGGCGCGGTAGGCGGACTCGCCCGTGGCGTCGGCCATGTCGAGGAGGAAGTCACCGTTGCCCGCCAGGCCGTGGCACTGGGCCCCGCCGGCCCGGGAGGCCTGCTCCGTGACCGCGTATGTGGCACGGTGGGCGAGCTCCCCGAACCGCTCGTCCCCGGTGGCCTGCCACAGCCGGAGGAGGAACGAGCCGATGCCGGCGGAGCCGTGGCACCAGTACGGCGCCGTGGGCGCGTCCGAGGAGTGCGCGGGCCACTGCGCGGCCTCCCCGACCCGGAGGGCGTTCGCGGCGAGGAGCTCGCCGGACGCCAGGGCCAGTTCCCGGTGGTCCTCGCGCCCCGAGACGGCGGAGGCCGCGAGGAGGAAGCAGCCGATGCCCGCCGCGCCGTGGGCGAAGCCCAGGTACCGCTTGCCGGCCTCCTGGGCCGCGGCCTCCGCGGGCACCGCCCAGCTCACCCCGGAACCGTCCCGCCGCGCGGCGGCGGCCAGCCGGTCGGCCGCCTCGGCGGCCAGCTCGGCGAAGCGCGTGTCACCGGTACGGTGCCACAGGTGGACCGCGGCGAGACCGCTGCCCGCCGTGCCGTGGGTGATGTCATGGCTGGGCGTGACCACCTGCGGGGCCAGGGCGAGTTCGAGGGCGTGCTCGACGAGCCGGGGGTCGTCGACCGCCCGCCCCGCCTCGTACAGGGCCCACGCCGTTCCCCGTCCGCCGAAGTGCAGACCGGGACGTGCGGAACGGGTGTCGGTCCTGCCCACCATCCAGTGGCCCGCGGTGGAGATCAGCTCGGGAAGCCGGGGGTCGCCGGTGAGCGCGAAGTACCGCGTGAGGACCGCCAGCACGCCGGCCGCGCCCTGCTGCACGGTGCAGGGGTCCGTCTCCCCGGCCGTGGTGGACACCGGCCACAGCCGCTGGTCGTCCTGCGGGGTCATGGAGTCGACCAGGTGGTCGACGATCCCCGCCACCGCCGCCTCGACGTCCTCGCCGTGCCGCGCCGGACCGGCCGCGTCGCCCACCGGCCGTACGGGGGAGGCGGCCCGCAGGGCGGTGCGCGCCCGCGCCGGGTCCCAGCGCTCGGCCGGATCGTCCCGCATCAGGCCGAGGATCACCTCGGCCAGCGCGGGCGGCAGCTCCAGCGGGGCCGCGCAGGCGTCCATCCACGCGGCGAGACGCTCCTCGTCGGGGCGGCCGGCGGGCTCCTCGGACAGCAGCTGCGGCACCTTGCCCGCGAGCACGAAGCAGAGGGTGGCGCCGAGACTGTAGTAGTCGGCCGTGGGGGAGACGGGGGCGTCGGCCAGCCGTTCCGGAGCGCTGAATCCCGGCGTGCCCAGCCGGGTCGGCAGGGCGTCGTCGTCCGCCAGGACGGCGAGCTCCAGGTCGATCAGGCGCAGTTCACCGTCCGGCAGCACCATGATGTTGCCCGGCGTCAGGTCCCGCAGCACACAGCCGTGCGCGTGGGCCGCCGCCACCAGGTCCACCAGGCGCCGGGCCAGGTCGAGCGCCTCGGCGCGGTACCGCTCGCTCCCGACGTCCCGGAAGTGTTCGGCGACCCAGTTGCGCAGCGCGACGCCCGGAATCTCCTCCAGCGCCAGGAACAGGTGCCCGCCGTGCTCGAACTGCGTCAGCGGCTCCGGGGCGAGCCCCAGCCCCTTCAGCTTCTCCAGGGTCCGGGCCTCGGCCCGCAGCCAGTCGCGGACGTCCCGGCCGGTGTCGTCGGTGTCCACATGCGGCCGGGCCTCCTTGATGACCACCGGCTCGCCCGTACGAACGTCGGAACCCCGGTACACCCCGCCCTTGTTGGTGTGCCGGATCGCCTCCCGCACCGCGAAGCGGCCACCGATCACCACCGGTTTCGCGGGCTCCTGCGCCGGTCGCGGCGGCGCGGGCACGGAGGCGGGGAACGGACACACGGCCCAGGACGGCGGCTCGTACTGACCCGTCCGCCGGTCCTCGACGGGATTGCCGTCGGGATCGAGGAAGTACCAGATCAGCAGCCCGTCCTGGGACAGCCGCCGCCGGCCGACGAAGGCGCCGTAGCGGTAGTGCACCAGGCTGTGGGCCGCGTACGGCTGGTCGGACATGATGCGGGGCCCGTCGAGCCCCTCGGTGGCGCGGTGGAGCTCCTGGGCGAGCCGTACCGCCTCCTCGTCGGACGACGGATAGACGGTGACGACCTTGCCCGAGCTGCCCCGGGGAGCGCCCCGCGAGTTGAGCAGCCGCACCTGGTCCAGGGACCGGGCGAACTTGAAGGCGGAATCACCGCGCACCAGCACGTCCAGCGCCTTCGCGAGGACGGCGGGCGCCGAGGCGACCGTCGCGGACACGTGCAACTTCCAGCCCTGCTCGCGCGGGATCCCGTCCCGGGGCACGGCGTGGCACCACATCCCCTCCGAACGCACCGCCCAGCGCGCGTCGCTCTCCGCTGCGCGCAGCGCTCGGTGGAGGAGATCCTCCAGCTCGACTTCGGTGGCCTGACTCGTCATCCGTGTCCCTCTCAACGGTGAGAACCGCTGGGGGGAGTCGTGCCCGATGACATTGGCATACCAACGCCCATGGGCTCGGATTCACCTGTACCGACGAGCGCACGGCCGCCGGGTCCCACCGTGAGGTGCGCCCGGCGCAGGGGGGAGGTGTCCCTGGCGCGCGAGGGATCTCAGGCGCCCGTACGCACCCCGGCGGACGCGGCGCGTGGCCGGATGCCTCCGGCGCGCCCGCCATGTGGGTGCCCGCCGTCGGGGCGACGGGGGGGCCTCAGCGGGTGCGGGGCCGCTCGTCCACCGGCCAGGGGTCCACCACGGGCAGCGGCCTGCTCCCTTCGCCGGAAGGGTTGACCCACCCGCAGCTCGTACAGGCGTACCGGTGGTTCAGCCCCTTGATGAGCGCACCGCACCTCCGGCACTCGGTGCGGGTGATCTCGGGAAGGGGCAGCGGCCGGACGGCGCCGGGTGCGGAGGACGGTGAAGCCATGGTCCGAGGCTAACCCGCCGCCCCACGCGCCCCACCCATCCCCTCGACCTCGCCCGCTGTGTGGGGCGGGCGAGG
>NZ_JAPSIW010000302.1 GCF_031178505.1 Streptomyces sp.
CCTCGCCGGTCCGTTCGGCAGTGCACGCGGGGAAGACGCCCACGCCCTTCCAGCCGCGGTACTGGTTGTGAGAGGTGGCTTCCGAGACGTTCGTCCTCGGTCTGTTCGCAGAGGCTCTGCCAGCCGGGCACCTGGGCGGGGGCCGACTTCCGTCCAGCTCGTCGTCGGCCACGGTGGTGGGCTCGCCCCGGACCGTGGCCAGCCCGTCCCGCTGCGCACCGCCGGCGTCGGCGCCCCCGACCGGATGCTCGGCCCGCTGCTCGGCGCGGCTCCGGACAACGCGTCGGCGCCCTTCGGGCCATGGCGATCTCCTGTACTCCGAGGGACGCTGACGGGCCGCGGAGGCGGACGGAACCGGCGGACCGTGCGTATGCGCACCGTGAAGGGCGCTGCGGCAAGCGTCGCGTCGGCTGAAGCCCGGTGATCGGCATGCCGTGGGGGCGCGCGTGGAAGGCGCGTCAGGCCGCGGGCGTACGTGCGGGGCGGCCCCCGAAGGTCCGTGCCGACGCTAGGCCTCATGGCCCCGCGCCGCGCGCTGGTGCGCGGGCCGGTCCACCACGGTCCGTGGAAGGCCGCGGAGACGTCCCACGGGCGAGCCGACCGGTGTCCTGGGCCGGTCCGCCGGCGCCCCACGGCCGGCCCGGCACGGACCGCGGCTCAGGCGGAGTCCCGTACCACCAGCTCCGTCGGCAGGATCACCGCCGCCGGGTCCTCGCCGCCGACCTGGGCGAGCAGCACCCGTACCATCTCCGAGCTGATCCGGTCCCACGGCTGCCGGATGGTCGTCAGCGCGGGGCTCGCCGACGGCGCGGCGGGGGAGTCGTCGAAGCCGCCGACGGACACGTCCTGCGGCACGCGCCGCCCGGCCCGCCGCAGCGCCGCGAGCACGCCTTGCGCCATGAGGTCCGAGGCGACGAACACGGCGTCCAGGTCGGGCGCCCGGGCGAGCAGCAGTTCGGCGCCGGCCTCGCCGCTGGCCCGGCTGTAGTCGCCGGAGGCGATGAGCCGGTCGTCGACCGGAAGACCCGCCCCGGTCAGCTCCTCCTGGTAGCCGGCGAGCCGTTCGACACCGCCGGGCGTGTCCAGCGGACCGGTGACCATGCCGATCCGGCGGCGGCCGAGCGACAGCAGATGCCGGACCATGGCCCGGGCGCCGTCCCGGTCGTCCGCGGCCACGTAACTCACCTTGGACCCGAGCCCGATCGGTTTGCCGCAGGCGACCAGCGGCACCCCCGCCTCCAGCAGTTCCTGCGCCACCGGATCGCCGGAGTGGCTGGAGACCAGGAGCACTCCGTCGACGTGCCCCGCGGTGATGTACCGGGTGAGGCGCCGTCGTTCGTCGTCCGTTCCCGCCAGCATCAGCAGCAGTGGGATGTCGTGCGCGGCCAGCGCCTGGGTGCAGCCGCGCAGCAGGACGTTGAAGTTGGGGTCCTCGAAGAAGCGTTCCTGGGGTTCCGTCAACAGGAAGCCCACCGAGTCCGACCGGCCGGTGATCAGCGAGCGCGCGTGCCGGTTCACCACGTACCCGGTCCTGCGGATCGCGGCGTTGACCGCCTCCTGGGCCGCCGGGCTCACGTAGTGCCCGCCGTTGAGGACGCGCGAGACGGTGCCGCGCGAGACACCCGCCTCGCGCGCCACGTCGTGGATGGTCGGTGGTCTGGGCCGGCCCCCTGCCTTGCTCATGGTCATGACTTTACGGCCCCGGACAGCAGGTCCAGACTCCAGAACCGCTGGACGACCAGGAACAGCGCCACCAGCGGGAACACCGCGAGGAAGGCGCCGGTGACCACCAGCGTGTACAGGGCGGGGGTGTTCGCCCCCTGCTCCAGCAGCGTGTACAGGCCGAGGGTGATCGGGAACTTCTCGTCGTCGCTGAGCATGATGTACGGCAGCAGGAAGTTGTTCCAGATCGCCACGAACTGGAACAGGAAGACCGTCACCAGACCCGGCACCATCATCGGCAGCGCGATCCGGGTGAAGATCCGCCACTCGCTCGCGCCGTCCATCCGCCCGGCCTCGACCACGTCCGCCGGGACGGCCGCGGCGGCGTAGACGCGGGCCAGGTAGACGCCGTACGGGGAGAGGATCTGTGGCAGCAGCACGGACAGGTAGGAGTCCGTCAGGCCGGCCTGAGCCAGAAGCAGATACTGCGGGACGGCGAGGATCACCGGCGGCATCAGCACCCCGGCCAGCAGGACGTTGAACATCGCCTCCCGGCCGCGGAAGCGGTAGACCGCCAGCGCGTACCCGGCGCACGCCGACACGGCCGCGGAGAGCAGGGCGCCGGCCACGGCGTACAGGGCGGAGTTGCCCATCCACTGCCAGTACACGCCGTCGCGGTAGGCGTTGAGGTCGGACAGGTTCTCGGTGAATCCGCTGCCCGGCAGGAAGGTGAAGGTGGAGAACAGTTCGCTGCCCGACTTGGTGGAGGCGATCACCACCCAGGCCACGGGCAGCAGACAGTAGACCGCGCCGAGCAGCAGCGTCACGGTCGGGACGAGGGCGGTTCGCCGGCGCCGCGGGAACCCCTGGGCGGCGCCGGGGGTGGTGTCCGCGGCGGGCGCGGACTCGCGCAGGGCGAGGGAACTCATCGGGCCGCCTCCTGCTTCTGACGACGGTTCGCGGCCCGCAGGAAGCCGAAGGACAGCAGCAGGGTGACCACGGCGATGATGGTCGCCTGGGCCGCGGCGGCGTGGATGTCGCCCTTGCCGAAGGCGTCCTGGTACACCTTCATCAGCGGACTCCAGGTGGTGGACACGGAGTTGGTGAGCGGTTTGAGGGTGGTGGGTTCGTTGAACACCTGGAGCGTGGCGATGATCGAGAAGAAGAAGGTCAGCACCAGCGAGGGCGCCACCATCGGGATCTTGATCCGCAGCGCGATCTGGAGCGGGCCGGCGCCGTCCAGCTTCGCCGCCTCGTACACCTCGGCCGGGATCGACCGCAGCGAGGTGTAGATGACGATCATGTTGAAGCCGGTGCCGCCCCACACGGCGATGTTCGACAGGGCGAGGTAGAGCGGACCGCCGTCCAGCAGGTCCGGCTGCGGCAGGCCGAGCCGGTCGAGCACGAAGTAGAACGGGCTGACGTCCGGCAGGTACAGGAAGCCCCACAGCAGCGCCGCGACCACACCGGGGACGGCGTACGGCAGGAAGATCGCGAGCCGGGTGAGCGGGGCGAGCCGCACCCTCTCGGAGTCGAGCATCAGCGCGAACAGCAGCGCCAGTCCGAGCATCACGGGGACGACGATCGCGCCGTAGCCGAGCACGCGCAGCGCGCCGCTGAGCAGTTCGCTGTCGGTGAAGGCGGTGGTGTAGTTCTCCAGGCCGGCCCAGACCTCGGTGCGGGCTCCCGAGCCCAGGCCGAGACCGGAGACCCGTACCTTGCGGAAGCTGAGCCAGAGCGCGTAGCCGATGGGCAGCGCGAAGAACAGGGCGAAGAGGAGGGCCGCGGGGAGGAGGAAGGCGTACGGGGCGGTCCTCACCCCGTACGGCCTCCGGCGTGCCGTGCTGGTCACCGGGCGACCTCGAAGCCCTGCTTCTCCAGGTCGGCGACGGTGGCGTCCTGCATCGCGGCCAGCGCGGCGGTGAAGTCCGACTTGTTCTTGGCGGCGGCGCCGAAGGCGTCCTTGAAGGCCGTGTAGGCGACGTTGACGTTGGGGCCCCAGGCGGACGGCGCGGTGGTCGCCGCGACCTCGGCGGCCTTGCTCCAGAAGTCCTTCTGGTGGGAGAAGTACTCCGGCGGCTCCGCGAAGGCGCCGCTGGTCTGGGCGGCGGTGGCGGCGGGGTAGACGCCGCTCTCCTCGGCGAGCGCGTTCAGGGCCTCGGCATCGGTGTTCAACCAGGCGGCGAACTTCGCGGCGGCCTCCTTGTCGTCGGAGTCCGTGGTGACGCCGGTGGAGGAGCCGCCCCAGCTGCCGGTGACGTTCTCGCCGCCGGACCACTGGGGAAGCGGCGCCATCGCCCACTTGCCGGCGGTGTCGGGCGCGGCGGTGGTCAGGGTGCCCGGGGCCCACACGGCGCTGACCCAGGCGATCTGCTTGCCGGTGTTGAGGGCCTTGTTCCAGGCCGGGGTGTACATCGGCTGGTTGTCGATGGCGCCCTCCTTGACGAGTCCGCCCCAGAACTCGGCGACCTTCCTGGTCGCCGCGTCGTCGATGCCGACCTTCCACTTCTCGCCCTCGGTGGTCCACCACTTGGCGCCGGCCTGCTGGGCGAGGCCGGCGAAGAGACCGGAGTCGTTGGCGGAGAAGGTGGTGAGGTCCACCTCCGGGGCCTTCTTCTTCAGGGCCCGGGCGGTCTCGGCGAACTCGTCCCAGGTGGCGGGGACGTCGAGGCCGTACTTCTCGAACAGGTCCGCGCGGTAGTAGAACATCATCGGCCCGATGTCCTGCGGCACCGCGTAGACCGCGTCGGTGCCCAGCGTGGTCTGCTGCCAGACGCCCTCGGTGAACGCGGCCTTGGCGTCACCGACCTCGCCGGATATGTCGGCCAGCGCGTCATTGCTGACCAGCGTGGGCAGCGCCTGGTACTCGGCCTGGACCAGGTCGGGGGCCTCACCGGCCTTGTGCGCGGTGAGGATCTTGGTGACCAGCGTGTCGCCGGACGCCTGCTTCTTCACCGTGACGCTGATCCGCTCCTTCTTCCCCGGTCCCTTGTTCCACAGGTCGACGACCTTGTCCATGCCGGGCGCCCAGGTCCAGTACGTGAGCGAAACGGGACCCGACCGGGCCTCGTCGTCCTCCGATCCGCAGGCGGCGAGCGCGGTGGCGCCGAGCGTGACGGCGACGGCGGTGGCCACGAGGCGACGGTGCTTCGTGTGCGGCATGGATATCTCCCCTGATACAGGGTCCTCGCACAGCACGAGGACCTGCCATGCTTCTGTGAGCGTTCACAGTAGAGAAACGTCCCGGACACTTGTCAATGGTTGTTGCTGTGCGGTTATGTTGGGCTCGTACCGCTCACCATGTGTGTGCACGTTCCCAAATGATCGATCGACCGGGAGACTTACATGCCGGAGACCACTCCCAAGGGCCTCACCAGGCTCGCCTTCGGCGGGGACTACAACCCCGAGCAGTGGCCGGAAAGCGTCTGGACCGAGGACGTCCGGCTGATGCGGGAAGCCGGCGTCACCATGGTGAGCGTGGGGATCTTCTCCTGGGCGCTGCTGGAGCCCGCGCCGGGGACGTACGACTTCGGCTGGCTCGACCGGGTACTCGACCTGCTCCACGACAACGGCATCCGCGTCGACCTCGGCACCCCCACCGTGGTTCCCCCGGTCTGGTTCTTCCGGGCCCACCCCGAGGCGCTGCCCGTCACCGCCGACGGCAGGCGCTACGAGTTCGGCTCCCGCGGCGCCATCTGCCACAGCAACGCCGACTACCGGGCCGCCGCCGCGAACATCACCACCCGGCTCGCCGAGCGCTACGGCGACCACCCCGCGCTCGCGATGTGGCACGTGCACAACGAGTACGGCGTCCCCGTCTCCGCCTGCTACTGCGACTCCTGCGCCGCGCACTTCCGCCGCTGGCTGGCGCGGCGGTACGGCACGGTCGACGCGGTCAACGAGGCGTGGGGCACGACCTTCTGGGGCCAGCGCTACGGCGGCTTCGACGACATCAACCCGCCGCGCCTGACCCCCACGGTCGGCAACCCGGCCCAGGCGCTGGACTACAAGCGGTTCGCCGACGCCACCATCCGCGAGAACTTCCGCGCGGAACGCGACATCCTGCACCGCCTGGCACCCGGCGTCCCGGTCACCACCAACTTCATGACCGCCCTCAGCCAGTGCGACTCGATCGACTACTGGGCCTGGGGCCGCGAGGTCGACCTGGTCACCAACGACCACTACCTGATCACGGACGGCCGCCGCACCCACGTCAACCTCGCCATGGCCGCCGACCTGACCCGCTCGGTGGCGGGCGGCGCCCCCTGGCTGCTGCTCGAACACTCCACCTCGGGCGTCAACTGGCAGCCGCGCAACCCGGCCAAGACCCCAGGCCAGATGGCCCGCAACTCCCTCGCCCACGTGGCCCGCGGCTCCGAGGGCGCGATGTTCTTCCAGTGGCGGCAGTCCCGGCGCGGCGCGGAGAAGTTCCACTCGGCGATGCTGCCGCACGGCGGCACCGACACCCGCGTCTGGCGCGAGGTCGTCGGGCTCGGCGCCTCACTCGACGCACTGCGCGAGATCCGCGCCACCCGCACCGTCGCCGACGTGGCCGTCCTCTGGGACTGGCACTCCTGGTGGGCGCAGAACCTGGAGTGGCGGCCCAGTGCGGACCACGACGCCCGCGAACGCGCCGACGCCTTCTACGAGGCGCTCTACGACCGTCACCTCACGGTCGACTTCGCCCACCCGGAGGCCGACCTGTCGGCCTACCCCCTGGTCGTGGTGCCCGCGCTGTACCTGATGACCGAGGCGGCCGGCCACAACCTCACCCGGTACGTCGAGGGCGGCGGCACGCTGCTGGTGTCGTACTTCTCCGGCATCGTCGACGAGCACGACGCCGTCCACGAGGGCGCCTGTCCCGGCGCGCTGCGGGACGTGCTGGGGCTGACCGTCGAGGAGTTCGCACCGCTGCTGGAGGGCGACACGGTCCGAGTCACCGGCCCCGACGGCACCGGCCTGGCCGCCGACGTCTGGACCGAGTTCGTCGTCCCGCGTGGCGCCGAGACCGTGTGGACGTACGCGGACGGCCCGGCCGCCGGTTATCCCGCCGTCACCCGGCACCGCCTCGGCGAGGGCACCGCCTGGTACGTCTCCACCCGCCTGGACACCGGCGGCCTGGACGCGGTGCTGGCCCGGGCCGCCGAGGACGCGCGCGTCCCGGCCCGTCCCGGCCTCCCCCGGGACGTCGAGGTGGTGCGGCGCACCGGGGAGTCGGGCAGCTACCTCTTCGCGATCAACCACACCGGCACCGACGCCAAGGTGCCCCTGGACACGCCCGGCACCGAACTGCTGACGGGCGAGACCGCCGCGGGCCGCATCGAGGTTCCCGCGGGGGCCGTACGGGTCGTCCGGCTCGACGGCTGAACGAACGGCCCCCGGCGCACGTTCCGCGGTCGGGGGCCGCCCGCACCACTCCCGGGCGGAGGGCCGCTCGTTCTCCGCCCGGCACCTTCCCCTACGTCGAAGGGACGACGGACGATGATGTTCCATCCCGGACGCACGCTCAGAGCCCTGCTGCTGCCGCTGGCCGCGGGGCTCGCCCTCACCCTGGCGCCCGCGCCCGCCGCCCAGGCGGCGAGCACCCTCACCAACGGCGGTTTCGAAGCCGACGGCACCGGCGCGGCCACCCCCGCCGGTTGGTCGGAGAACGGCTCGGCCGGCGCCTCCTACGCCGAGGCGGGCGGCCACGGCGGCGGCTACCGGCTGAGCCACTGGGCGTCCACCGCCTACCAGGTGGAGACCTACCAGCGTCTCTCCGGCCTCGCCAACGGCGCTTACCGGCTCACTGCCTGGGTCCGCTCCGGCGGCGGTCAGCACTCCGCGTACATAGCGCTCAAGAACTGCGGCGGCGCCGAACAGCGCACCGACCTCCCGGTCTCCGCGAGCGGCTGGATCCGTATCGTCGTGCCGGTCACCGTCACCGCCCACCAGTGCACCGTCAGCATCAACAGCGACGCCGGGGCGGGCAACTGGATCAACGTCGACGACCTGACCT
>NZ_JAPSIW010000303.1 GCF_031178505.1 Streptomyces sp.
CGTCGCAGGCCCGCGCCAGCAGCTGCCCCACCGCCGCGTGGCGAAAAATGTCCGGTCGCGTGAGGCGCCCCCGGACCGGCGCATGGGCCCCGTCCGCGATCTGGACGTCTCCCCGCCGGGGCTCCACGGGGCCGACGGCCCACCGGGCGGGTGCCCCCGGCAGACCCCGCAGCCGTTCGTTCACCGGCGCGAGCGCCGCCGACACCGCCGGCAGCAGCCTCCCGTCGAGGACCGTCACGCACACCCGCGGCACACCGCCGTCGCAGACCGCCCGGGTCGCCGCCGGGTCGCGGCGCCACGGCCCGTCCTCCGGCGGCAGCCGCAGCACCAGGCCCGCCGCCGCGACCGCGACCGCGAGCGGAACCAGGGCCAGGGCGCGCGGCCGGACCGTACGCGCGCCGCACGCGAGCAGCGCGGCGCAGGCCAGGCCCGCCGTCCAGGCCATCGACGCCGGAGCGAACCACCACACAGGCCGCATCCAGGCGGTCGAGGAGTCGGCGGCGGGACTCAGCCAGCGGGCCGCCGACAGGGTGTACGTGCCGGCCGCGAGGCCCGCGTAACCAACGATCCCCAGCACCGGGGCCGTCAGCCGCCACGGCACCAGCCGTCCCACCACATGGCCCAGCGCCCCCAGGGATCCGACCGCGACCGCGTCCGCGAGGAGCAGCGCCAGGGCGGGCCGGCCGCCCGACACGTACGGCCGGGTCGCCAGCAGACCCACCGCGTCGGCCAGGAGCACCCCGGCGGCCGGCCACAGGGCCGACGGGGCCGCCGCGATCAGCAGGCGGCGCAGCGGCGAGCGCGGCACCGACTCCCACAGCTCGGCCGTCCCGCGCCGCCGGTCCCGTCCGCCCTGCCGGCAGCCGGCCGCCAGCGCGAGCGGCCCGCCCAGCAGCCCGGCCGCCAGGTGCAGCAGATCCGTCGCGTCGGACCAGCGCCCCTGCCAGGCCGGTGCCTTCCCGTACATCGCGACGAGGACGGTGAGCGCGACCGCCGCGCCGGTCCAGGGCCCGAGCCCCCGCCGCAGCTCGGTGACGAGGGGCGGACGCGGGCGAGCGGCGGACGGGTCCGACGGAGCGGGGCGGTGGTTCCCGGCGAGCCCGGGCGCGGCCGTGGCGCGGGTGGCTTCGGCCCCGCCCCGGCCGGGCTCCGGGGACTCCCCGGCCCCGGAGCCGGAGGTCCCGGTCCCGGGCGGGCCGCCCGGCGGCAGGGTGGTCATCGTGCCGCCCCCACGCGCTCCCGGTGGGCGCGGAGCGCCGAGGTGTAGCCCCGTTCGATGGGGCTCGTCGCGGAGCCGGTCGCCTCCCCGTCCGTACCGAGGGCGGTGAGGGCCGCCGTCGTACCGCGCCAGGCGAGGCGGCCCGCCTCGACGAGGGTGACCTCGGCGCAGGCGGCGGCCACGTCCTCCACCAGGTGCGTGGAGACGACCACGGTCGACCTCTCGCCCACCTCCCGCAGCAGGGCCCTGAACTCGACCCGCTGTTCCGGGTCCAGACCCGCCGTCGGCTCGTCGAGCAGCAGCAGGTCCGGCTCGTTCACGAGGGCCTGGGCGATGCCCGCCCGCCGGACCATGCCGCCGGAGAGGGACCTCATCCGCGCGTCGATCCGGCCGCCGAGGCCGACCCGTTCCACCGCCCGCTCCACCGCCGCCGGGATCCGCTCGGACGGCACCTCCTTGAGCCAGGCCACGTACGCCACGAACTCCCGCACGGTGAAGCCCGGGTAGTACCCGAACTCCTGCGGCAGATAGCCGAGCCGCCGGCGTATCGCGGTCCGGTCGGCCGGGCGCGCCGCGTCCCGGCCGAGCAGTTCCACCCGGCCGGCGGAGGGCGCCGCGACGGTCGCGAGCACCCGGATGAGGGAGGTCTTCCCGGCGCCGTTCGGCCCGAGGAGGCCGTGCACGCCGGGGGTGAGGGACAGGTCGAGCGCGTCGAGCGCGACGGTACGGCGGTGGCGGACGGTCAGTCCGGTCACCGCCACGGTGGTCGGCCGGTTCACCGGGGCTCCAGGTGGTCGAAGGAACGCCGCCGCAGCGCGAGGAGACCCCCGCAGACGACGGCCGCGGCGGCCCACGCGCCCTGCGTGGCGGGGCCGGAGAAGTACGGGGCCAGGGCGGCCGCCCCCGCGCCGCCGAGCAGCGGGCCCGCGACCGCGAGCAGCCAGCCGCCGCCGAGCGTCAGGGCGGCGGCCCGGCAGCCCGTGAACGAGCCCAGGGCCAGGACGCCGAGGGTCAGCGCGAGGCCCGGCAGCAGCCAGGCGGCCGCTCCGGGCAGTCCGGCCACAGGAGGCAGCAGCGCCCCGCCGGCGGTCAGCACGGGAAGGCAGAGGGCGAGCACGGCGGCGGTGCGCGTGAGCAGCAGGCGCAGTCCGCCGACGGGCGTGGCGGCCGTGATCTCGTACAGGGGGTCGGCGTGACGGCCGTACGAGACGGCGACCCCGGCGACCGGCAGCAGCGGGGAGACGGCGAGCAGCCAGCCGCGCGCACCCGCCACGCCCGCGCCGTGCGCGAGCGCGAACGCCGCGGTGAGCACCAGGGCGACCGCCGCGAGCCAGGGCCCGCGCAGTGCGGGCCCGACGGCCCACCAGAGGCGGGCCCCGCGGCCGAGGACAGCGACAGGCCCCCGCCCGGCCGGCACGGCGTCCGGCTCCCGCGCGGCCGGGGGAAGAGGGGCCACGGAGTTCAGGAGGTCGGTGCGCAGGGCCGCCAGGGCGGGGCCGGCCGGTCCCGTACGGACGGCGGCCGAGACGCGCGCCGCGCAGGGCCCGCAGCTCTCGACGTGCTTCTCCACGGACCAGGCGTCCGGCTCGGGCGCGGCGCCCGTGGCGTACCGGAGCGCCAGCGCGTCGGTGACGTGCCAGGCGGCGGTCATGCGGTGCCTCCCAGGGGCCCCAGGGGGGACGGCCCGAGGACCGCCCGCAATTCGCGGCGGGCGCGCCGGGCGCGGGTCTTCACGGTGCCCTCGGGGATGCCGAGCAGCCGGGCGGTCTCGCGGGTGGTGAGGCCGTCGACGACCGTGGCCCTGAGGACCTCCGCCAGTTCGGGCGAGATGCGGTCGAGGGCGGCGCCGACCTCCCCGTACTCCAGGCCGGACAGCACCCGCTCCTCGGCGGAGGGAGCGGCCACGGCCGGTTCGGGCGGCGCGGCGGCGGGCCGCTCGCCCCGGGCGGCGCGGGCCTGCGCACGCTTGGCGTCGACCAGCCGCCGCGCGGCGATCACCCACAGCCACCCGCCGGCCTCACCCCGGCCGCGATGCCCACCGGCCGAGCGCCACACGGTGACGAACGTGTCCTGAAGGACCTCCCGGACGACCTCCTCGTCAGGGCAGCGCCGGGCGAGCCGGGCGTACAGCCAGCCCGCGTGCCGGTCGTACAGCACGGCCAGCGCGTCACTGTCCCCCCGGGCGACGGCGCGCAGCAGCGCGGCGTCCTCGGCGGGCTCGCCGTACGGGTGTTCCGGGGCCGGGGGAAGGGGGACCGAGGGGTCGGCGGACGGCGGGACGGGGTGCGGCCGCGCCGGGGCGGTGCTTCCCCGGACGGGTTCGGCACCGGCCGCACGTCCGCGGCCGGACGGCCGGTCCCGCGGTTCCCCGGGGGACGGCGGCTCCGTGGCCGGCCCGCGGTCGTGGGGAAGCGCGGCGCCCGGCGGCCCGCCGCTCCCGCGCGCGGCGCCCACCACGGCCCGCGCCTCCGCCTCGTCGCCCCTTCGGGGGCCTCCCCCTGAGGGGCGCAACAGTCTCACGCCCTGTCTATCGCCCGGCGGGGCCGCTTCGGTTCACGGCGGGCCGCCGTCCCTCCCGGCAGGGGCTCAGGGGCCCGTCGGCGGACCGCCCTCCGGGAGGGCGTCGAGGACGCGCCGCAGCGCGGGCGGTACGGCGCCGTCGGTGGCGACGACGCGGTGGCCTCGGTGGTCGACGGCGTACTGGAAGCCGTCCCGGACGGGTTCGCCGGTGGGCCGGGCGGGCACCCGGTCGTACGCGGGGTCCTCCAGCGCCGCCCGCAGCCGGGCCACCTCGTCGGGGGTCATACGGCCGCCGCGCGGCTCCTTCGTGCGCGAGTGCAGGGTCCAGCCGCCGTCCTCGTGCACGACCAGCCGGTTGCGCACCCCGGCGAAGCCGCCGGTGACGGCGACCTCCACCAGCACCTCCTGGCTGCTCGGCTCCTGGCGCGGCGGCGAGGCCTGCCCGGTCGTCGTCGTGGGGCCGGGCGAGGAAGACCCCCCGGGCGAGGACGGCGCCTCCGACCCGCAGCCGCTCACCCCCGCGGCCACCACCACCGCCAGGAGCAGGGCCCCGCTCCACCGTGCCCGTACGCGTCGCGTCATGGTCCGAGCATGCCTGCTCCGGCCCGCGCTCGCCCGCGATCACGGAATGTTCCTCCCGGCACGGCTCCGCGTGCCCACCGCTGGTGAGGGAGCAGGCGCCGTGTCGAAGTTGACCACGCGTCGCGTCGGCTCCTTGGCCGCTGGGGCCCCGGCTTCCGCCGCTGCTGGGAAGGCAGGTCGGCAACGGTTCAGTCGCTCACTCAGCCGGGCGCCCCCGGGTGATCGCCCGGTCGGCGCTGACCCGATCGGCGACGGAGAAGTCGGTGTCGCGGTCCGGGCGGGTCGCGTGCCCGAAGACGTAGGTCGGCATGTGGGCGACGTCGGGTCGGCCGTCGGTGAGCGCGATGTCATGGAGACGCCGGCCCATGCCTTCCAGCTCGGCCGGGCTCGTCGGCCGGAGCGGACGAACGTCGAGGCCGTGTTTCCGAGTCCCCACGCCAGATCTTGCGGCCCGGCACGAACGATGGGCCAGGACAGCGCCCGTCCCTCCCTCTTCTTCCGTCCACCGGCGGACGGTGGCGGGGCAGCCGGCTCGGTGGCATGTGACGGAGGCGCGAGCGCCGAGGGCGCCCCCGCAGCCGCCGCGGTTCCGTGTACGGCGGAACGGAGACGTCCATGGGCTCGTACCCCCAGCACATGGAACAGCTCAGGTGGCCGCCGCGTTGCCTTCCCCACCGGCCCCGTCCCGTTCATCAGCGGTCAGGGCCCGGCGAACGCGGTCGGCAGCTCCCGGGACGGCCGGCTCCAGCGGGTGGTGCCGGTGGTCGTCCGGCACCCGGGCGGTGATCGCTCAGAGCGAACACCGGGTGGGGAACATTCACCCGCTCATGAGCATTGAGTCCGTACAGCTCAACTTGACTGCCGAAGGGGAGATCATGGCTTCTGAGTCCAAGGTGACCGCGCCGCTCACTCTGCCTGTGCTGCCGCTCGACGACGAGGTCGTGCTGCCCGGGATGGTCGTGCCGCTGGACCTGTCCGACAACGACGTACGTGCCGCCGTCGAGGCCGCCCAGGCCGCGGCCCGCCCCGGGACCGGCAAGCCCCGGGTGCTCCTCGTGCCCCGGGTCGACGGCACCTACGCCGCCACCGGCGTCCTCGGGACCGTGGAGCAGGTCGGGCGGCTCGCCGACGGCGACCCCGGCGCGCTCGTCCGGGGGCGCGGCCGGGTGCGCATCGGCGCCGGTACGACCGGGCCCGGCGGCGCCCTGTGGGTCGAGGGCACCGCGGTCGAGGAGACCGTGCCCGATCCGCTGCCCGGCGCCGTGGCCGAGCTCGTCAAGGAGTACAAGGCGCTGGCCACCAGCTGGCTCAAGAAGCGCGGCGCCTGGCAGGTCGTCGACCGCGTCCAGCAGATCGACGGCGTCGGCGCCCTCGCCGACAACTCCGGCTACTCGCCCTTCCTCACCGTCGAGCAGAAGGTCGAACTCCTGGAGACCGCCGACCCGGTCGCCCGCCTCAGGCTCGCCACCGCCCAGCTCCGCGAACACCTCGCCGAGCAGGACGTCGCCGAGACCATCGCCAAGGACGTCCAGGAGGGCGTCGACAAGCAGCAGCGCGAGTTCCTGCTGCGCCGTCAGCTCGAAGCCGTACGCAAGGAACTGCGCGAGCTGAACGGAGAGTCCGAGGGCGACGAGTCCGACGACTACCGCGCCCGCGTCGAGGCCGCCGACCTGCCGGAGAAGGTGCGCGAGGCCGCCCTCAAGGAGGTCGACAAGCTGGAGCGGGCCAGTGACCAGTCCCCCGAGGGCTCCTGGATCCGCACCTGGCTCGACACCGTCCTCGAACTGCCGTGGAACGAGCGGACCGAGGACCAGTACGACATCCCCGGCGCCCAGGCGATCCTGGACGCCGAGCACGCCGGCCTGCAGGACGTGAAGGAACGCATCACCGAGTACCTGGCCGTGCGCAAGCGGCGCGCCGAGCGCGGCCTCGGCGTCGTCGGCGGCCGCCGCGGCGGCGCGGTCCTCGCCCTCGTCGGCCCGCCCGGCGTCGGCAAGACCTCGCTCGGCGAGTCCGTGGCGCACGCCATGGGCCGCAAGTTCGTCCGCGTCGCCCTCGGTGGCGTACGGGACGAGGCCGAGATCCGCGGACACCGGCGCACCTACGTCGGCGCCCTGCCCGGCCGCATCGTCCGGGCGATCAAGGAGGCCGGGTCCATGAACCCGGTGGTGCTGCTCGACGAGATCGACAAGGTGGGCTCCGACTTCCGGGGCGACCCGGCGGCCGCCCTCCTGGAAGTCCTCGACCCGGCGCAGAACCACACCTTCCGCGACCACTACCTGGAGGTCGAACTCGACCTCTCCGACGTCGTCTTCCTCGCCACCGCCAACGTCCTGGAGGCGATCCCGGAGGCGCTGCGCGACCGTATGGAGCTGGTCCGGCTCGACGGTTACACGGAGGACGAGAAGGTCGTCATCGCCCGCGACCACCTGCTGCCGCGGCAGCTGGAGCGGGCCGGTCTGGAGCCCGGTGAGGTCGTCCTGGAGGAGGCCGCCCTGCGCAAGCTGGCGGGCGAGTACACCCGGGAGGCCGGTGTCCGCACCCTGGAGCGGTCCGTGGCCCGGCTGCTGCGCAAGATCGCCGCCCAGCACGAACTGGGCGAGCGGGAACTGCCCTTCACCGTCACCCCGGACGACCTGCGGGGCCTGATCGGCCGGCCGCACCACGTGCCGGAGTCCGCCCAGGACCCGGCCGAGCGGCGCACGGCGGTCCCCGGCGTCGCCACCGGACTCGCGGTGACCGGCGCGGGCGGTGACGTCCTCTTCGTGGAGGCCTCGCTCGCCGACCCGGAGACCGGCGCCGCCGGGCTGACCCTCACCGGTCAGCTGGGCGACGTGATGAAGGAGTCCGCGCAGATCGCGCTCTCCTTCCTCCGCTCGCACGGCGCGGAGCTGGAACTGCCCGTCACCGGCCTCAAGGACCGGGGCGTGCACATCCACTTCCCGGCGGGCGCGGTCCCGAAGGACGGGCCGAGCGCGGGCATCACCATGACGACCGCGCTGGCCTCGCTGCTCTCCGGGCGGCTGGTCCGCACCGATGTGGCCATGACGGGCGAGGTCTCCCTCACCGGCCGGGTCCTCCCGATCGGCGGCGTGAAGCAGAAGCTGCTCGCCGCGCACCGGGCGGGCATCACCACGGTGGTGATCCCCAAGCGGAACGAGGCCGACCTGGACGACGTCCCGGCCGAGATCCTGGAGAAGCTGGAGGTCCACCCGGTGACGGACGTCCGGCAGGTCCTGGAGATCGCGCTGGCACCGGCCGAGGTGCCGGTCGGGGCGGTCGCGGCCTGACGGCCCCTGACGGTACGGCGGCGGGGCGCCTCCCCGGAAGGGGGGG
>NZ_JAPSIW010000304.1 GCF_031178505.1 Streptomyces sp.
ACCGACCGAGGGAGTGCGCAGTGAACAAGGGGTACGCGGTCTTCTGCGACGCCGACCGTCACTTCTACGACGCGCCGCACCGCCTCGTCTTCGGCGAGGCCGGGAGTGGCGGCTCCCTCTACCGGGCCGCCGCCCTTCCCGTACCCGAGGGCTGGACCTCGCACCGGACGGGCGACTGGCTCGCTCTGCGTCCGCTGGACCGCCCGCTCCCTCCGCAGGGCTGGAAGATCCACGTCTCGGCCGGTCTCGACAACGCGGAGGCGGTGCTCGCCACGGTCCGGGAGTACTGTCTGCGGCACGAGGTCGCCTTCAAGTTCGTCCCCAGCCGCTACCTGCTGCACCAGCGCAACGCCAAGTACGCGGACCGCTCGGCGAGCGGCAAGTTCATCACCGTCTACCCGGCCGACGACCGGGAGTGCGAGCGCGTGGCCACCGACCTGGCCGGGCTCCTGGACGGCGAGGCCGGTCCGTACATCCTGAGCGACCTGCGGTGGGGCCGGGGGCCCGTACACCTGCGGTACGGAAGCTTCACCCGCCGCCACTGCTACGACGAGAACGGTGAGCTGCGGCCGGCCCTGGAGGACGCGTCCGGGACGCTCGTACCCGATCTGCGCGGTCCTGTCTTCCACGTGCCCGACTGGGTGACGCCGCCCGCCTTCCTGCTCCCGCACCTCGCGGCACGGGCCGCGGTGACCGTGCGGGACCTGCCGTACGACATCGAGAAGGCGCTGCACTTCTCCAACGGCGGCGGAGTGTACGAGGCCCTGCACCGGCCGACCGGTCGGCGGGTCGTCCTGAAGGAGGCGCGCCCGTACGCCGGGCTCGCCGCGGACGGGGCGGACGCCGTGACCCGGCTGCGCCGCGAGCGCGAGGCGCTGGAGAAGCTGTCGGGGCTCGCCTGCACGCCGGAGGTCCTCGACAGCTTCACGGTCGGCGACCACCACTTCCTGGCGCTGGAGTTCGTGGAGGGCAAGCCGCTCAACACCTTCTTCGCCCGGCGGCACCCGCTCATGGAGGCCGACCCGCCGGCGGAGAAGCTCGCGGAGTACACGGAGTGGGCCCTGAGGATCCACGGGCTCGTCGAGCGGGCCGTGGCCGAGGTCCACGCACGCGGGATCGTCTTCAACGACCTGCACCTGTTCAACATCATGGTGTCTGAGGACGAGTCCTCGGTGGTGCTGTTGGACTTCGAAGCCGCCAAGCCCGCTGCCGAGGGCGGCCGCCAGACCGTCGCCAACCCGGCGTTCGTGGCACCGGCCGACCGGCGGGGCTTCGACGTGGACCGGTACGCCCTCGCGTGCCTCCGGATCGCCCTGTTCATCCCCCTCACGAGTCTGCTGGCCGTGGACCGGGCCAAGGCCGCGCACCTGGCGGAGGCCGCCGCGGCGCGGTTCCCGGTGCCCCCCGGGTTCCTGGACGAGGCGGTGCGGGAGATCATGCGTGAGCCCGCCGGGAACCGGCCCGGCGAGGGCGACCGGGTGCCCGCTCGGCACCCGGACGGCTCCCGGTTCCTGCCCGTGGAGCCCGGGGACTGGCCCGCCGCCCGTGACTCCCTGGTGCGCGCCGTCCTCGCGTCGGCGACGCCGGACAGGGAGGACCGGTTCTTCCCCGGCGACATCGCCCAGTTCGCCACCGCCGGCGGGGGCATGTCCGTCGCGTACGGCACCGCGGGAGTGCTCCACGCCCTGCGGGAGAGCGGGGCCCCTCGGTGTCCGGAGGCCGAGGACAGACTGCTGCGGTACGCCAAGGAACCCGGCTCCGGCACGCCGCTCGGCTTCTACGACGGGCTCACCGGCGTCGCGTGGACCCTCGACCGGCTCGGGCACACCGCCGCCGCGCTCGAACTGGCCGCACTCGTCCTGGAGGAGGACCACGACGCCCTCGCCCCCGACCTGCACGGAGGGACCGCCGGCATCGGCCTCGCCCTGGACGCCCTGGCCGCCACCACGGGCGAGAGCCTCCTGCACGCGGCGGCCCTGCGATGCGCCGAGCTGACGGCCCGCCCGCTCCGGAGGTCCGCCCGGACGACGGGGGCGGCGGCGCCGGGCAAGGTGCGCACGGGGCTGCTGCACGGCGGTGCCGGACGGGCCCTGCTGTTCGTACGGCTCTACGAGCGCACGCGGGACTCCGCGCTCCTCGACCTCGCCGCCGAGGCGCTCCACGACGACCTCTCCCGCTGCGTCCGCGGGGCCTCCGGGACCCTGCAGGTCGACGAGGGCTGGCGCACGATGCCCTACCTCGGCGCGGGCAGTGTCGGCATCGGCATGGTGATCGACGACTATCTGCTCCACCGGCAGGACGACGTCCTGGACCGGGCCCGCCGCGACATCGTACGGGCGGCGCAGGCCACCTTCTACGCCCAGCCGGGCCTCTTCCGCGGCGTCGCCGGGATGGTGCTCCACCTCTCCCGTACGAACGCCGGCGGACCGGGCACGACGCCCGGGGACGTACGCCGCCAGGTCGGCTGCCTCACCTGGCACGCCATGTCCTACCGGGGCCATCTCGCCTTCCCCGGTGAACAGATGATGCGCCTCTCCATGGACCTCTCCACCGGCACCGCCGGCGTCCTGCTGGCCCTCGCGGCGGCGCTGGACGACCGCCCGGCGCAGCTGCCGTTCCTCCCGCCGCTTCCGCGGCCCCACGAACCGGCCCCATAAGGGGTCGTCCCGCAACACCGTCCGACAACGAAAGGAACGATCATGAACCTGTTCGACCTTCAGTCGCTGGAGACCCCCAAGGACGAGGCCATCGGTGACGTCGAGACCGGGAGCCGCGCGAGCCTCCTGCTCTGCGGCGACAGCAGCCTCAGCGTGACGACCTGTAACTGACCCGATCCGGCTTCCCGCACGGCGCCCTGAACGCCGGCGCGGAGTCACGGTGCCCCTGGAGCGCTGCTCCCGGGGCACCGGCCGTCGGGGCCTCGCGGGGGCGTTCCGGGACGAGAAGAGAGGGGATCGGATGGCCTCGCCGACCGGCTCCGACCGGCTGCTCATCGGCGCCGCACGGCACACCGCGGGCAGCACCGCGGCGCTGTTGCTCTGCTCCGTCGTCGGCGCCGCCTGCTCGCTCGCCGTCCCCGCGCTCGCCGGCAGGACCCTGGACCTGCTGCTGCGCCACGGGCCCGGCGCGGAGACGTGGCTGGTGTGGACCGCCGCGGTGCTCGCCGCGGAGATCCTCGCGGAGACCGGCACCGTGCTCCTGACCCAGCTCGCCAACGCCCGTGCCACCGCCTGGATCCGGCTGCGCGCCCTGGCCGGCCTCCTCGGCACCGCCCCGCACCGGGCGGCGCCCCACTCCGGCGGTGACGTGGCCGCGCGGCTGTGCGTCAACGCCACCGACAGCGGGACCGCCCCGGCGGCCCTCGCGTCCTCGGTCTCCTCCGTGCTCGTGCCGATCGGCGCGCTCGTGGCCCTGGCGCTCATCCACCCCTGGACCGCGGTGGTCTTCGCCGCCGGTCTCCCGCTGCTCCTGCTGCTCCTGCGCGCGTTCGCCGCCCAGTCCTCCGACTCGGTCGGCCGGTACCAGCGGGCGCAGGGCGCCATGGCCGCCCGGCTGGCCGAAGCGCTCGGCGGCGCCCGTACCATCGCCGCCGCCGACACGGCACGCCGCGAGGAGGACCGCATCCTCGCCCCGCTGCCGGAACTGAGCCTGCACGGCACGCGCATGTGGCTCGTCCACGGCCGTGCCGTGGCCCGGAGCGGCGTCCTGCTCCCGCTGCTCACCACGGCCGTCGTCGCGGTGGCGGGAGCGGGCCTCGCCGCGGGTGACGTCAGCGTGGGCGAGCTGATGGCCGCGTCCCGGTACGCGGCGCTCGCCGCCGGGATCGGGGGCGTCGCGGCGCCCCTCGGCACCCTGGTCCGGGCCCGCAGCGCGGGCCACCGCACCGCCGAACTCGCCCACCTGGAGCCGATGACCCACGGCTCCGCCGTCCTGCCGCCCGACGGGCCCGGCGATCTGGAGCTGCGGCAAGTGCGGGTGGTGCGTGGAGGTGTTCCCCTGATCACGGACGTGACGCTCACCGTCGACGGCGGCTCGACCGTGGCCGTCGTGGGCCGCTCGGGTGCGGGCAAGTCCACGCTCGCGGCCGTCGCGGGCAGACTGACCGACCCCGATGCCGGACACGTTCTTCTGGACGGTGTCGACCTGGCCGACCTGGCCGACCCGGAGCTGCGCGGGGCGACCGCGTACGCCTTCGCACGTCCCGTCTTCGACGGTGGCGCCACCGTCACGATCGGCGCGGCGCTGGCCGCAGGGACCGGCCCCGCGCGCGGCCCCGCCACCGCGGAGAGGGTCAGGGAGGCCGCGAAGGCCGTCTGCGCCGACGCCTTCCTCCGGCTGCTGCCCCGCGGCTACGAGACCCCGGTGGACGAGGCTCCGCTGTCCGGCGGGGAGGCCCAGCGCCTGGGCCTGGCGCGGGCCTTCGTCAGCCACGGGCGTCTGATGATCCTCGACGACGCGACGTCCAGCCTCGACACGGCCACCGAACGGCAGGTGGAACGCGCCCTCGCCGCGTCACCACGACCGTGCACCAAGCTGATCGTCGCCCACCGGGTGTCCACCGCCGCCCGAGCGGACCGGGTGGTCTGGATGGAGGCGGGCCGCGTGCGCGGGACAGGACCGCACCGTCTGCTGTGGGAGGACCCGGAGTACCGCGCGGTGTTCACGGCGGAGGCTTCGGCGCCGGCCGCCGGGGCGGACGCCGTGACGGCCGAGGCGAAGACGCCGGCGCCGCCGGCCGGAACGGAGGTGCGCACGTGACAGCGGCGACGCGCACGGCGGGGGCGAAGGAACCGGCGGAGCCGGCCCTCGAGGAGGCGGCCACGGCCCGGCGCGCCACGGCACCGATCCGGTCCCTCCTGCTCCGCCGCAAGGGTGTCCTGGCGAGACTGGCGGCGTGGTCGGCCGCCGAGTCCGCCCAGACGTTCCTCGGCGGTTACTGCGTGGCCCGATCCCTCGACGACGGCTTCCTGCGGGGCTCCCCCGCCACAGGACTGCTCTGGCTTGCGGGGGCCGCCGTGGCCATCCTGCTCGGCGCTCCCGTCGTCCGGGGAATCTTCGCCCAACTCCCGCACCTCACGGAGTCGTTGCGGGACGACCTCGTGCGAGGGTCGGTCGTACGGGCGCTGCGCTCGGCCACCGCCGCGGGCCGCGCCGTGGACACCACCGCGGTGTCCCGGCTGACGAGCCAGACCGAGATCGCCCGCGACAGCTTCGCGGGACTGGTGCTCGCGGCCCGCTCCTTCGTCTTCGTCGCCGTGGGCGCCCTCGCCGGCCTGGTGTCACTGGCGCCGCAGTTCCTCCTCGTCGTGATCCCTCCCCTGGTGCTGGGCCTCGCCCTGTTCACGGCCTCGCTCCGGCCCATGGCACGGGCCCAGCACCGCTACCTCGACGCCGACGAGGCGGTCGGCCGGCGCGCCGGGATCACCCGTACCGCCCTGCGCGACATCGTGGCCTGCGGTGCCCAGGAGGCGACCGCCGCGGCGAACCGCCGTGCCGTCGAGGAGGCCGCGGCCGCCCAGCGCGTCCTGGCCCGCTGGGCGGCCGTCCGCACGCTCTCCGTGGCGACGGCCGGGCAGCTGCCGGTGTTCCTGCTGCTCGCCGCGACCCCGTGGCTCCTGCGCCAGGGCGTCACGGCGGGCGCCCTGGTGGGCGCGCTCACCTACGTCCTCCAGTCGCTGCTCCCCGCCCTGCACACCCTGATGACCGTGCTGGGCGCGGCGGGCGCGCGACTGTTCGTCATCCTGGACCGGCTCACCCGGCCGCTGCCCCCCGCCCCCGCCGTCCCCGCGAACGGTCCCCGCCGCGCGGGCCGGACGACCGCGGCTGTGGAACTGCACGGCGTACGGGCCGCGTACGGGCCCGGGGCCCGGCCCGTACTGGACGATCTGGAACTGACCGTCGAGCGGGGTGAACACCTCGCGGTCGTCGGTCCCAGCGGCATCGGCAAGTCCACCCTTCTGCACGCGATGGCGGGCCTGCTGACACCCGAGCGGGGGGAGGTGCGTCTCTTCGGCCGCCCGGTCGGTGCCTGCCCGCCGCCGGAACTCGCGGCCCTGCGCGTGCTGCTCCCCCAGGAGGCGTACGTCTTCACGGGCACTCTGCGGGAGAACCTGTGCTACCTGCGGCCCGGCGCCGGTGGGCCGGAGGTCGACGGGGCCGTGGACGCGCTGGCCCTGCGGCCCCTCGTCGACCGGGTGGGCGGTCTCGACCGTACGCTGACGCCCGACACCCTGTCCCTCGGCGAACGCCAGCTCATCGCCCTGGGACGGGCCCACCTGGCCTCCGCCCCGCTGTTGTTGCTCGACGAGGCGACCTGCCACATGGATCCCGTCGCGGAGGCCACGGCCGAACAGGCCCTGCGGGCCCGGCCCGGCACCCTGGTCGTCGTGGCCCACCGGCTGTCGTCCGCGCTGCGGGCCGACCGCGTCCTCGTCCTCGACGGCTCCCGTGCCCAGTACGGCACGCACGCGGAGCTGCTGGAGCGGTCCGCTCTCTACCGCGACCTCACGGGGCACTGGGGCGACGCCGAGGGGTGAGCCCCCGGCCGCGGGTCAGGTCCACCCCGCGCCCTGCGCGATCCGGATGGCGTCCACACGGTTGCGGGCGCCGACCTTGCGTATGACGCTCGCCATGTAGTTGCGGACGGTGCCCTGGGACAGGAACAGCGTCGTGGCGATCTCGGAGATCGGCGCTCCGTTGGCGGCCAGCGACAGGACACTCAGCTCGCGCCGGGTCAGGGGCATCTCCGCGGCCTGCAGGAACCCGAGCGCCAGCGTCTCGTCGATGAAACGCTCCCCTCTGGCCAGGCGGTGTACGGCTTCCACCAGTCGGCTCTTGGGGCTGTCCTTGTCGACGAAGCCGGCCGCTCCTGCCGCGTGAGCCCGTCTCAGCACCCCCGGTCGCTGCCCCGGGACGAGTGCCAGGAGCGCCGAGCGGCCCGCCGCGTCGGCTCCGGACGAGCGTGAGCAGGCGGTCGCGGGGACGACGGAGGGCGGCAGACACTCTGCGTCGGCGACGTACACGTCCGTGTCCGGCCACTCGGCGGCCGGGCCGTGCGACCACCGGGGCAGTGAGGCGACCACGTCGATCCCGCTCGACCGCAGCAGTTCCTCGAGCGCGAGGCGCAAGAGCTGTGCCTCGTAGACCACCGTCACTCGTATCATTCCCAGCCCTTCGGTCCTGCGTCGTGCCAGGGGTGCGCGACGCGAGCAGCCACCCCACCCCTCTGCCCATGACCCTCCGGTAGGAACGGGTCACCGGGCGCACGGGGGGGCGCACGCCGCACACCCTCGGCCGGATCCGATCCGTGCCCGCCACGGAAACGCAGGCCGGCGGTGTGCGGTGCCGACCGGCCCGTGCGGGGATTGACCAGATCCCACCCCGGCACGGCTCACCCTTCACGGGTTCTGCGCGATCCAGCGTGTGGTCGGGGCCTGAACCCGCCGGTCGCCGGCGGCGATCCGGCGATGTGGTCGGTCAGGTTTCGTAAACCGGGGGCGGAGCCGCGGAGGTGTTCGAGTCGGCCGGCCTCGGTCGGCCCGCCGGACGTGCCGGGACCGGCACGGCGGCGGCGTCCTTCTGCACCGCCCTCGCCTGCCCGCTCGAGTGGCAGGCCCTGGTTCTTGGCTG
>NZ_JAPSIW010000305.1 GCF_031178505.1 Streptomyces sp.
ACTCGACGTCCAGGATCCGCTCGGGCTCGCGGGAGAGCGAGTCGACGTTGACACAGTCGCTGCGGTGGACGCTGACGCCGCTGCCGCGGGTGACGAAGCCGATGATCGGGTCGCCGGGGACCGGGGTACAGCAGCGGGCGAGCTTCACCCACACGTCCTCGACGCCCTTGACGACCACGCCGGGGTCGGCGCTGGAGCGGCGCTTGGAGCGGCCGCGGCTCGGCGGGGCGGTCTCGGCGATGTCCTCGGTGGCGGCCTCCTCGCCGCCGAGCGCCTGGACCAGCTTCTGCACGATGGACTGGGCGGTGACGTGGCCCTCGCCGATCGCCGCGTACAGCGAGGAGATGTCGCTGTAGCGCATCTCGTGGGCGAGGGTGACGAGGGAGTCGCCGGTGAGGATCCGCTGGATCGGCAGGTTCTGCTTGCGCATGGCGCGCGCGATGGCGTCCTTGCCCTGCTCGATGGCCTCGTCGCGGCGCTCCTTGGAGAACCAGGCGCGGATCTTGTTGCGGGCGCGGGGCGACTTGACGAAGCCCAGCCAGTCGCGGGAGGGGCCCGCGCCGGCCGCCTTGGAGGTGAAGACCTCCACCAGGTCACCGTTGTCGAGGGTCGATTCGAGGGGGACGAGCCGCCCGTTGACCCGCGCGCCT
Source organism: Streptomyces sp. (assembly GCF_031178505.1). Taxonomy (GTDB): domain Bacteria; phylum Actinomycetota; class Actinomycetes; order Streptomycetales; family Streptomycetaceae; genus Streptomyces; species Streptomyces gulbargensis. Next base: position 651 of record NZ_JAPSIW010000305.1, read on the forward strand.
ATGGTGCGGTGGCCGACCTCGGTGTGGACGGCGTAGGCGAAGTCGACGGGGGTGGCGCCGGCGGGCAGCGCTATGACGTCGCCCTTGGGCGTGAAGACGAAGACCTCGTTGCGCGAGAGGTCGAAGCGGAGCGACTCCAGGAACTCGGAGGGGTCCTCCGTCTCCTTCTGCCAGTCGAGCAGCTGCCGCAGCCACGCCATGTCGTTGACGTGGTCGTCCTTGCCGGCCTTGCGGGGGGCGTCGGTGCGCACCTTGGAGGCGCCGGCGACGGCCTCCTGCTTGTACTTCCAGTGGGCGGCGATGCCGTACTCGGCGCGCCGGTGCATGTCGAAGGTGCGGATCTGGAGTTCGACCGGCTTGCCGTTGGGTCCGATGACCGTCGTGTGCAGCGACTGGTACATGTTGAACTTCGGCATCGCGATGTAGTCCTTGAACCGGCCGGGGACCGGGTTCCATCGCGCGTGGACGGTGCCGAGGGCCGCGTAGCAGTCGCGGACGGTGTCCACGAGGACGCGGATGCCGACCAGGTCGTAGATCTCCGCGAAGTCCCGGCCGCGGACGATCATCTTCTGGTAGACGCTGTAGTAGTGCTTGGGGCGGCCGGTGACGGTGGCCTTGATCCGGGCGGCCCGGAGGTCGGCCTGCACCTCGTCGGTCACTATGGCGAGGTACTCGTCGCGCTTGGGGGCGCGCTCGGCGACGAGCCGGACGATCTCGTCGTACATCTTCGGGTAGAGGATCGCGAAGGCGAGGTCCTCCAGTTCCCATTTGATGGTGTTCATGCCCAGCCGGTGCGCCAGCGGGGCGTAGATCTCCAGGGTCTCGCGGGCCTTCTTCTCCTGCTTCTCCCGCTTGAGGTAGCGCATGGTGCGCATGTTGTGCAGGCGGTCGGCGAGCTTGATGACCAGGACGCGCGGGTCCTTGGCCATGGCGACGACCATCTTGCGGACGGTCTCGGCCTGGGCGGCCTCGCCGAACTTGACCTTGTCGAGCTTGGTGACGCCGTCGACGAGGAGGGCGACCTGGTCGCCGAAGTCGCGGCGGAGGGTGTCGAGGCCGTACTCGGTGTCCTCGACGGTGTCGTGGAGGAGACCGGCCATGAGGGTCGCCGGGTCCATGCCGAGCTCGGCGAGGATGGTGGTGACGGCGAGCGGGTGGGTGATGTACGGGTCGCCGCTCTTGCGCTTCTGGCCGCGGTGCCAGCGCTCGGCCACCTGGTAGGCGCGCTCGATCTGGCGGAGCGTCGCGGTCTCGATCTTCGGGTCGTTGGAGCGGACGATCCGCAGCAGCGGTTCGAGGACCGGGTTGTACGGGGAGGAACGCTGGACGCCCAGCCGGGCGAGGCGGGCGCGGACCCGGTTCGAGGAACCGCCGGAGCGGCCGGCCGGGGCCGGGGCGGGCCGCGCGGGCGGGGTCGGGGCCGGGGCGGGCGCAGCAGGCGCGGGCCTGTTCTCCGCGGGCCGGTCCTCGGGCGCGCCGGTCCCCGGCGCGGCCCGGTCGGCCTTCGGGTCGGGCTGCGCGGCGGAGAGTGGCTGGGCCTCGTCTGGCAAGAGCGCTCCTCTGGGGGGTCCCCCCGGACCGCGTCTGGGGGAGGTTCCGGGTCCCCCGGTCAGGCCCGGAAAGGCCATGGTATCGAGCCGGGCCCCGGCGTGCCCACGCGCCCGGGTTTCGGACGGCTCGCCGGCGGGCAGGGCCCGCGGCCGGCTCTCGCGGGGCGCCCCGCGTTCCGGGCTGCCCCGGGATCCGTCCGGGAGAACGACAGGGGCGCCCCGGGGATTCCCGGGGCGCCCGTGTCGGGGTGTACGCGATCCTCAGACGGTGATCAGCGCCGTGAGCGGAGCCCCGTTCAGGGCCGGCTCCAGCCGCGCGCGGCCCGGCAGGAAGCCGAGCTCCATGAGGACCGCGACGCCCGCGACCTCGGCGCCCGCGCGGCGGATGAGGTCGAGGGAGGCCTCGGCGGTGCCGCCGGTGGCGAGGACGTCGTCGATGACCATGACGCGGTCGCCCTCGGCCAGGTCCTCGGCGTGCACCTCGATCTCGGCGGTGCCGTACTCCAGCTCGTACGCCTGCCGCAGCGTCGCCCCGGGGAGCTTGCCGGCCTTGCGGACCGGGATGAAGCCCAGGCCCGCGCGGACGGCGACGGGCGCCGCGAGGATGAAGCCGCGGGCCTCCAGGCCGACGACCTTCGTCGCGCCCTGCGCGGCGCAGAGGCCGGCGAGGGTCTCGGTGAGCGCGCCGAACGCCTCCGGGTCCGCGAGCAGCGGGGTGATGTCCTTGAACAGCACCCCCGGCTTCGGGTAGTCGGGGACGTCCCTGATGCGGCTGAGCAGCAGGGCGGTGACGTCCTGGGTCCCGGCCGTCATCCGCGGTGCTCCTGGGTGCCACGGTGCGCGGCGCGCTGGCCGCCCACCACGGCCGTCTCCGCGTCGGCGCCGTCGAAGCCGTCGTCCTTGGCGGCGGCGGAGGCCCGCTTGGCCTGGACGCGCTTCCTGAGGGCCTTGATCGCCGGCTCGCGCTCCTTGAGGTCGGCGACGAGCGGGGTGGCGATGAAGATCGACGAGTAGGCGCCGGCGGCCAGACCCACGAACAGCGACAGCGAGATGTCGTTGAGCATGCCCGCGCCGAGGACACCGCCACCGATGAAGAGGAGGCCGGCGACCGGCAGCAGCGCCACCACGGTGGTGTTGATCGAGCGGACCAGGGTGCCGTTGATGGAACGGTTGGCGAGCTCGCTGTAGGTGAAGCGGGTCTGCTTCGTGATGTCCTTCGTCTGTTCCTTGAGGGAGTCGAAGACGACGACGGTGTCGTACAGCGAGTAACCGAGGATCGTCAGCAGACCGATGACCGTACCGACGGTGACCTCGAAGCCGACCAGCGAGTAGATGCCGACCGTGATGGTGAGGTCGTGGATCAGGGCGATGAGCGCCGCGACCGCCATTCTCCATTCGAAGGCGATGGCCAGGTAGATCACCACGAGGATCATGAAGACCCCGAGGCCCGTCCAGGCCTTGTTGGCGATCTGCTCACCCCAGCTCGGGCCGACGAGTTCGGCCGCGATCTTCTCCTCGGGGACGCTCAGGTCCTTGGCGAGCTCCGAGCGGACCTTGTCGGACTGCTCGGTGTCCAGGCCGCCGACCTGGATGCGCAGGGAGCCGTTGCCGAGCTGCTGGACGATCGCGTCGTGGCCGGAGGCCTCCTCCGCGTACTCCTGGGCCTGGCTGACGGAGACGGCCGTCTTCGGGGTGGTGAAGACGGCACCGCCCTGGAACTCGATGCCCATGTTGAGGCCGCGGACGGCCAGGGCGACGATGGCGGTGATGGTGATCAGGATGGACAGGCCATACCAGATCTTGCGGTTGCCGATGAAGTCGTAGCCGACCTCACCACGGTGGAGTCGGGCGCCGAGATCTCCGAGCTTCGACATCTCACGCCTCCTTCGGTTCGACAGGGCCGGCGGGGGCGGTGGTACGGCGGGAGCGGCGCAGCGGCGGCTTGGCGCCGAGGCGCTTCGGGTCCAGGCCGGACCACGGGTGGCCGTTGCCGAAGAACTTGGTGCGGGCCAGCAGCGTCATGACCGGCTTGGTGAAGAGGAACACCACGACGATGTCGAGCAGGGTGGTCAGGCCGAGCGTGAACGCGAAGCCCTGGACCTTGCCGACGGTGACGATGAAGAGGACAGCCGCGGCCAGGAACGACACGAAGTCGGAGACCAGGATCGTACGGCGGGCGCGCGGCCAGGCGCGCTCGACGGCCGGGCGGAGCGTGCGGCCCTCGCGGAGCTCGTCACGGACGCGCTCGAAGTAGACGATGAACGAGTCGGCGGTGATGCCGATGGCGACGATGGCGCCGCAGACGGCCGGCAGGTTCAGCGCGAAGCCGATGGCCGGGCCGAGCAGGGCCATGATCACGTAGGTGAGGAGGGCCGAGACGCCGAGGCTGAGGATGGCCACCAGCGACAGGCCGCGGTAGTAGACGACCAGGTAGAGCACGACGAGGCCGAGACCGATGGCGCCGGCGATCAGGCCGGCCTCCAGCTGGTCGCCGCCGAGGGCGGCGGTGACGGTGTCGACGCTCTGGGTGTCGAAGGTGAGGGGCAGGGCGCCGTAGGACAGGATGTTGCCGAGGTCCTGGGCGGACTGCTGGTTGAAGTTGCCGGAGATCTCCGCGCTGGCGCTGAGCGTCTGGCGGACGGAGGGCGCGGAGACGACCTGGCCGTCGAGGACGATCGCGAAGCGGTTCTGCGGGTCGGTCTGCTGCGAGAGCTTGCTGGTGATCGACTGGAACTTCTTCGAGCCCGCGCCCGTGAAGTCCATGGTCACGATCCACATGCCGCGCTGCTGGTCGAAGGCGCCCTGGGCGTCGTCGACGTCACGGCCCTCGACCTCGGCCGGGCCGAGGAGGTACTTCGACCAGATGCCCGGGTCGTCCTCACCGCAGGCGACGGTCGGCTCGCTGGGCTTGACGCCCTTGCCGGCGGCCGAGCGCTGCTTGGGGTCGAGGCAGTTCAGGGAGGCGAACTTCTGCTGGAGCGCCGCGGTGGCGGCGTCCGGCGCCGGCGGCGCGGTGGGCGTCGGCGTGGCCTTCGGGCTCGCGGACCCGGAGGGCGAGGCGCTGCCGGTGGGCGTCGGGCTCGGGGCCTTGAGGGCCTCGGACAGGACGCGGCCCTGGGTGGTGGCGGTGGCCTTCGGGGTACCGGTCGCCGTCGGGCCGGTCGACTTCTCGCCGGCGGTGGCACCGGAGGAGGAGGCGCTCGGCTTCGGCGACGACGACGGGGAGCCGGTCGTGCCGGTGCTGGGCGCCTGCTGCGGCGGCACGGCGGGCGCGACGGCGAGGACGGGCCGGAAGTAGAGCTGGGCGGTGGTGCCGACCTGCTCCCGGGCCTGCTTCTCGTTCGTCCCGCGAGGGATGTTGACGATGATGTTCTCGCGGCCCTGCGTCTGGACCTCGGCCTCGGAGACGCCGAGACCGTTGACACGGCGCTCGATGATGCCGACCGCGGTGTTCATGTTGGTCTCGTTGACCGCGGACTCCTGCCCGGGGTCGGCCTTCGCCTTGAGCGTGATCGACGTACCGCCGGCGAGGTCGATGCCGAGGCGCGGGGTGGTGTGCCCCGACCAGAACATGCCGCCGGTGAGCGCGACCATGGCGATCAAGATGAATGCCAGGGCGCGGCCCGGCCGGCTCTGGGCCCCCGCCGGCCTTCGGCCCTTCTTCGGTGCTGCCACCTGTCGTTTCTCCCTGTCCAACCGCCTCGCGTTTGGGTGTGCGCGAGGCGGCCACGAAGTGTGTGTGGGGACCTTCCCCCGCAGACGTGAACCGGTCCGGGGACCGCGCGGACGCCGGTGGGCGTGGCACGTGACCCCCGGTCGCGGTTACTTGGTGTCTGCCTCGCCCTCGGCCTTGCCGTCCGTGTCGCCCTGCCCCGCCTCGGCGGTGTCCGCCTTCTTGGTCAGGTCGGTCCTGGGCCGGACGTCCTCGGCCCCGTCGGTCTGCACCGGGTCGGTGGACCCGGTCAGCGAGGAGGCGTCGTCCGGGACGACGGCGTCGGTGTCCGACTCCTCGTCGTCGCCGTGGACGATGCGGTTGTACTCGGAGTCCTCCAGGACCGCGCCGATCGCGTTCTTCGCGTAGACGGCGTGGACGCCGGGAGCGACCTCCAGGAGAACGGTCTCGTCGCCGATCTCCTTGACGGTGGCGTACATCCCCCCGATCGTCCGTACGCCGGTGCCGGGCTGCATCTGGTTGCGCATCTCCACCGCCTGCTGCTGCTTCTTCTTCGCAGAGCGCGTCATCAGGAACATGGCCCCGATGAGGACGATGAAGGGGAGGAAGGTCAGGAGGTTCACGGGACGGGATTCCTTCGCACGGTCGCGGCGATGAGCCCGCGGCCTGTTTTTCGGGGGTGGGGTACGCCGACCGGAAAGGGCGGCATCGGCGGAGTCTAGGCGAGTCCGCATCGATGGAACAACGCCCAGCATGGCACCGCGGTTCCTGGTCCGGCGAGACTCCGCGCCGTCACGCGCCCGTCACCGCGCCGTCGCGGCGGCCTCAGGTCCCGAACAGCCCCTGTTGTCCCGTCGCCCCTGGCTTCGCGGCGCCACCGGGCGGCGCGGCCTGCGGAGGAACCAGTCCGAGGTGGGCCCAGGCCGCGGGGGTGGCGACGCGGCCCCGGGGCGTGCGGGCCAGCAGCCCTTCCCGTACGAGGAAGGGTTCGGCGACCTCCTCGACGGTCTCGCGCTCCTCCCCCACCGCGACGGCGAGGGTCGACAGGCCGACGGGTCCGCCGCCGAACAGCTTCAGGAGGGCTTCCAGGACGGCCCTGTCGAGGCGGTCGAGGCCGCGGCTGTCGACCTCGTAGACACCGAGGGCGGCCGCCGCGATCTCGCGGGTGATCCGGCCGTCCGCCCTGACCTGGGCGTAGTCGCGGACCCGGCGCAGCAGGCGGTTGGCGATCCGGGGGGTGCCACGGGAGCGGCCGGCGATCTCGGCGGCTCCGTCGGGATCGATCTCGACGTCGAGGAGCCCGGCGGAGCGGTGGATCACCCGCTGGAGCTCGGCCGGGTCGTAGAACTCCATGTGGGCGGTGAAGCCGAAGCGGTCGCGCAGCGGGGGCGGCAGGAGGCCGGCCCGGGTGGTGGCGCCGACCAGGGTGAAGGGCGGGAGCTCCAGCGGGATGGCGGTGGCTCCGGGGCCCTTGCCGACGATGACGTCGACACGGAAGTCCTCCATCGCCATGTAGAGCATCTCCTCGGCGGGCCGGGACATCCGGTGGATCTCGTCGAGGAAGAGGATCTCGCCCTCCTGGAGGGAGGAGAGGATCGCGGCGAGGTCGCCGGCGTGCTGGATGGCGGGGCCGGAGGTGATGCGGATGGGCGCGTTCATCTCGGCCGCGATGATCATCGACAGGGTGGTCTTGCCGAGGCCGGGGGCGCCGGAGAGCAGGACGTGGTCGGCGGTGGCACCGCGCTGGCGGGCGGCC
>NZ_JAPSIW010000306.1 GCF_031178505.1 Streptomyces sp.
GTGTGCTCATGCCCGACCACGGTAGAAGCCACGAGGCCTTGAGAGGTAGCGAATTTGTGTGCTGCCCACGGCCGGGAGCGTTCATCGGCGGGGAGCTGCCGGTGAACGGGGCCCGCGTCACGATCACCCCCCGACAGAGAGACCACGCTCTCGCACGGCCGGTGGTCAGCCGCTCTCTAGGCATCCGGTCGGCCACCGACCGAGGTGTTCCTCTCCTCGATTCATCACAGGGGCGGGCGCCAGTCGGACCCTGCGGGCATCAAGTGGAGGTGGGCCAGGTCCGCAGCAGAGCGGCGATCTTCCCGGCGGTGCAGGCGGGGTCCAGGAGCAGGTCCTTGAGGGCGACGGCGTCCTTGCGATCGGGCTTGACGGAGATCCCGGCGGCTTCGAGGTACATGACGCCGGACGCTGCGGCGACGGCCATGTTGGAGCGCTCGAGCCAGCGGCAGCGGCCCAGGGTGTGCACCAGGGCGGCGGCTTTGGCGTAGGGGCCGTCGTAGACGGGGTGCTCGAACAGCTCGGCCCGGTGGCGGGCGACTGCCGAGACGGGGACGCCGTAGTCGTCGGGGGCCGGGTCGTCCGCTCCGGCGGCCTCGGCGACCTGCAGGATCCAGGGGACGTCGATGTGCAGGTCCATCAGGCCGCGCGTGCTCCGCGGGGTGCCTGCTGCTGGGCCTCGGCTTCGTCGAAGACCGCCTGGTGGTCGGCCAGGAACCGGGCGGCCGCCCCCACCGCTCGGGCACGCAGCCCGCTGACGTCGTCCTGTACCAGCCGCGCGAGGTAGTCCCCGATACTCAGTCCCAGGTCGGCGGCGCGTTTCTTCGCGAGTTCCGCGACGTCCTCGTCTACGCGGGCGCCCAGCTGTGTCTTTGCCATACCAGCATGGTAACAGCTGTTACCGTCATTGGGGAGCCGTCCAAAGAACATTGCACGGGCGCCGCTGCGGCTCGGATCCCGCAGGACGCCACCGACCTCGCCCCTCCCCTACCTGAAGGACGCCGCCGTCACCGTGTCTCGTGACGGCGGTTCGGGGTCGCCGTGCCCGGCCGCTTCACCTGGACCGTCACGGAGGACGGCACGTTCCGCCACCGACCCCCACGACCGCAAGGACGCTCGCCTGCACCGTCACGCACTCCGCTACGCGGACCGCCCGCCTGCCACGGCCACCACGACCCGAACACCGCTGCCCGCTGCAGAGGCCTGCTCCCGTTCCAACTGTCTCTCACTGAATGATCTGCTGGGCTTCCTGACCTGCCCATTCTCGATAACCCGCGCACGTGCCGGGATTATTGGCTAAGCTGTCCACTTTTGTGCGGGGTGTACCCCGCTTCCTCGGAGCGGGTGGCGCTCATTCCGCCTCTGCTCCGCTGAGAGCATCGCGCGCGGACTGCCCTCACCCACCGTCTGCATCCCTCGTAGGCCCCGTTGCCCACCGGCGACGGGCCTTCGGCATGCCTGCACCCTGCCAGGAGATCCGTCATGACCGATGTCCGATTCACCGCCCCCGAACTGCAGGCCCTCTACGCCCTCCTCGCCCCCACCGACACCGGCGCACCGAGAGCGCCACTGCTGAAGACATCGCCGCCCGCGAGGGCCTGGACCTGGGCCGACCTGGCCGCGGTCCGCCGGCGCACCGCCCGCGCCGCCGCGTCCCGGCGGCGCTCGGAGGGGAACGCCGACGCGAGAACCAGCGCGCGCCGGAGGACTACGCCTTCGAGGTGCTCAGCCGCCGTGCAGGACACCTGCGGCGGTCCGAACGGCGGGACCTGGCACGGGCCTGGACCCGACTGGGCCTGTGGCCCGCGGAGCTGGAGACGTGGGTCGGTGCCCTCGGCGTCAACGGCGCCGCGATCGCCCAGGGCTGCCTCACGGCGGGCATCGCAGTGTCCTCGATGGACATCGCCCTGGACGGCATGCGCGTCAAGCAGCGCCTACGGGGCGGAGAGCCGGTCTTCTCCGTCCTGGCCCGCGCCACAGCCTGCGGGCGCTCACTGTCCGACTGACCCGCAAGGGGTCGCGCGGGGTACCGCCCCGGGGACGGCGCCGAGGGGGGGGCGTGCCGCTGGGACGCAGCGGTGCTGGAGGGCGAACCAGCGGCGCAGTCTGAGGGGCGGGTGCCGGTGGCCGGCGCGGATGAAGTTCCAGGCTCGGGCGGCCAGGTACGTGGCGCGCTCGGCGGCCATCGCCAGGTAGAGCGCCGTGGGCTGCTCGGGCGCCTTGACCGGGCGGACGTCGGCTATGTCGGCCGTCCACATGGCGGCCACAGCGGTGCGGCCGCAGGCCCGGACCGCGGCGGCATCGCAGGCGAGCTCAGTCCACCAGTGCAGGCCAGCGGTGTTCGTCCACGCGATCAGGGCGGCCGCGGTGAAAGCCCAGGCCGGCAGGAGACCTGCAGCAAGGGTCACTGCCACAAGCGCGCAGATTTCGATGGCCCGCCGTGTGCGGGTGTCGCGGCGACGGACGTGAGCGAGCTCGTGCTCGAGAACCGGCGCAACGTGCTGGGTGTGCCGCGGGTGGAACCAGTGGGCGCCGAGCCACAGGTGCGCGCGCCGACCGTGGCTGGTCGCGCGGGCGTCCTTGAAGCTGTGCCGGTCACCGGGCAGGGCGATAGAGACCCGCTCCAGACCGTGCCGGGCGGCGAAGGCACGCACGTGACCCTCGGTCTGCCGCATGCGCAAGGAGTCCCAGGTCAGTGCCTGGGCGAAGGAGCCGGACGAGGTAGCGCGGTCGCTGGTGTAGTGGCCGTGCCAGGTCCAGAACGCCCCGTTGATAAACGCGGTGTAGACGGCGATGGGATGGGGACCGTTGACCGCCGTGGCGAGGGTCTGGCACGTAAGCACGGCCACTACCACGAGCGAGGCACCCCGCTGCTTGTTCCTCCCCCATCCGCATAGGCGCCAGGTTAGTGAAATCGTTGTCCTGATACCCGCGATCGTGGTCGGCGAACAGGCCCTGCACTTCTTCAGCGGCGCGCTGGTGTGGCGCGAGAAGAACAACCGGCCCTTCCCCCTGAGTGCCCTGTACGGGCTGGGCCAGGTGCACTTCTTGCGGGGCAGTTGGAGCACCAGCGAGCAGATCCTGCTCACCCTGCTCTGGCTCAATCCGCACGACGAGCCGCTGGCAGGCGCTCTGCTGGCCAAGGTCCGCAGGGCGGCCGGCCTGCCTGCGCATGGTGGGGCGAGAACGGCCCGCCTGTCTCCTTCGCCTGCCCGCCCCGTGCAGAGACCCTGCTCGTGATCGCCCTGGACACCCACGCCCGCCCCGTCGTCATGGTCATCGGTGCCGACCTCCCGCTCGCGGCGCGTGGGTGTGCCTGTGCCGGGCACCCGACGTCCAGCAGAAGATCGCCGAGATCGAAGCCGCTGCCCGTCAGCGCAACGGGGCAGGCCGCGACAGTCCTCGCCACACCCCTCGCTCAGGGCTCGGCCGCATCCCGCGACGGCCGGCCGAGCGGATCCGGCGCCGCGTACCACGCCCAGCAGCACCAGGTGCCCCCGACCTCCTCACCGGGCCTGCGCCCTAACGCCGTACGACGCGGGGAAGTGCCCGCCGCTGCGGCACCCGTTCGGCTGCGTGACGTCGCACCGTCTCGGGGGTATCCAGTCCCTGCACCGTGAGTGCCCCACCGGGGATGCCGTGGCTCTACCGAGTCGGGCCACGGCATCCCCGCCCCAGCAACGTGACGGCAGTACCAAAATCGCACGAGGGGCGGAAGGCATCGGCAGGGCTCCCGCCCCTCACCGACGACTGTATCGGCGGGCGGGCGCCGCCCCGGCATTCACGCGTCCGCCAAGGTCAGCGGGACGCCCCCTGAGGCCACAGGACGGAGGAGCAGGGCCCGTTGCTTGGCGTGACCGGTGGCGAGCGCCTCGACGTCGTCGCTGAGACTCGGTCGGGCAGGCCGATCCAGGCGCCTCAGGTGGCACGGTGGGCGGCGGCCTACTCGACGGTGAAGCTGAAGACCCAGGGCCATGGGAGAGGTGTCTCCTGCTCGGGCAGGGTCTCGGCTGCCGCGCGGGAGCGGACGAGTGCTTTGTCCGCCGACCGCTGGTCCCCGGCGGCCGCGTGGCAAAGGGCTTCGACGCTGGACAGCCAGACGTCGGCGACAGCGGGGCTGCGGTCGCGCAGCGCGGATATGCGGGTAGTACGGGCGAAAGCGGCCTTTCATAACTCGTCTCGGAACTCCCATCGAGGGTTCCGGGACGAGGCCCTAGCAGGTGATCGACTTGGTGGGGCCTGTCCTGCTGTCGGTGTTCTCCCCGTCGATCCACACTCGCCAGGTGTGCGTACCACTGCACTTGGTCTTCACGAAAACGTTGCCGGAGCTGTCGTCGCTGGCGTCCCAGCCGTCGCTGTTCGCGGTGTACCAGATCCCCAGGATCTTGCGCTGAATCTTGATCTTCATGTCACCGCAGCCGCTACCGGTCCAGGCACCGTAGCCGGTGACCCAGGAACCTCCGTCTTTCAGTACATTCCCGGCCCTAACGCTGCAGGAGGCTGCGGCAGCGGGTGACCCTGCCGCGAGGAGGAGCCCTCCGGCCATGACGCCACCGAGCACAGCGGACACCGTCTTGTTCTTGACGTTACGCATGGCGATTCCCCTTACGAACAGCGATGAGGTGACCCATGACACGCCCTCTGGAGATCGCCCCAGACGCACTGGCGGGCCGGGTGAAGCAGACTGTAGGGAGGGCTGTCGCCGACCGGCAATGCGCACGGTGCGCAGTTGCGGAGCGGTGGCTGTTCACGGTGCACGGTCAGCGATGCGGAGCGCGTGGACAACTTCGTGGATGCCGGGTCCAGGTGTCTGGAGACTGCGCTTCAGGAGTCGTTCGGCGGCGCGCAGGTGGGCGCGGACGGTGGTGCGGCTGATGCCGAGGTTGTGGGCGGTTCGCTGGGCATCGGTGTCGGCTTGGATCCATGCCTGCAGGGTCCGGTGCACGGCGCGGTCTGTGCCGGGCTGCAGCGGTTGAAGGAAGGCGTGGGCCCAGGTGATGGCCGCTTCCGTGGACAGCAGACTGTCCACCGACGGCGCGGGCGCATGCTCGGCTGCGGCGTTGCCGTCGGGTGGCGGAAGGTCGTTGACCGCAAGGGCGAGGGCGAGCTCGGCGCGGCTGCGGGGGTCTTGCAGGTTGAGGCCGAGGGCGTCTTGGACACGCCTCAGGTGGGTGGTGACGGTGTTGCGGCTGATGTCGAGCAGCCGAGCGACACCGGCGCGGGGGAAGTTCAGGGCAAGGCTGGTGATGTCGAGGGTGAGCCGGGGGGCTGTGCTGATCGGCTCGAGGAAGGCTTGGGCCCAGGCAAGGGCTTGTTGACGGGGGAGCAGTGCTGCTAGCGGTGGCTGGTCGTGGTAGTGGGCGATGCGTTCAGGCGTGTGGCGGGCGACGGCCAGGGCATGGCGGGCTTGATCGTAGGCCCGCGCAGTGGCCGGTAAGGGCACAGAGGCGCCGATGCCCAGCGCGTAGCGCGGATCGTCTCGCACCAACGCCCGCAAGGTCGCGGCCAAGTCGCCGCCCACATTGTCGTTGTCGTGCTCCACGGGCAGGAGACAGATGAGGTGATGGTCGTAGACCGGACAGCGCACCATCAAGCCGCGGCCGTGATAGCCGGACGCATCCTCGTAGGCGGCGATGAGCCTGCCGCGGTCTGCGGGCGGGCAGCGCAGCAGGTGGATACGCAGACGCTCCGCGTCCAGTAACGGCGGAAGGGCGCCGGCTGTCATCCGGCGAGCCAGCGTCGGTTCGCCGGCCATCAGGGCCATGAAGACCGCCAGGCGCAGCCGTGATGCCACCTGCTGGTAGCGCAGGGCTAGGTTGTCGGCCTGCCTGGCTTGTCGCAACACATCGATCAGGGCGCCTACATGAGACGCTAGCGCCAGCGCCTCACGTTTCACCGGCAGGAGACTGCCCACCACCAGCACCGGACGCGGCACGTGCCGTCCCAAAGCTTCGCACCACACGTGGAATCCGTCCCGCTGCGAGGCCACAGCGGCCAACTGTCCGTTGGACAACTGCGTCAGCACCGGCTGGAGACCGGAAAGCACGTCCGTCGCGAGCCGGGCAGTGGCCACCTCCACCTCACCCGCGCGGTCGACCAGGGCTATCTCCGCGCCGAGCTGCCGCCCCAACCAGTCGATCAATCCCTGCGGATCCAGACTGACGTCCTGACCGCCACGAGGCCTCATCTGACGCAACAACTCATCGAGCACGTGAGGTATCGGCACGGCTCTCCCCCGCCAGCTCATCGGCCGCCTTGCCCTCGTTCAGCCGTCGCGCACCCGCGGTCCTCACCGCAGATATCCGCGCGGTCATCCTTGAGTACCTGGTCGGCCACTCACGCAGCACCCCGCTCAAACAGTGAAACCATCCACTACTAGGACGACGAAGGCCCCACCCGCAGGTGCACCACGCCGGCCCGCCTCGACGCTCCCACCGAAACCCCTCCCAACCACTCCGGCTCGCCTGAACCGCTGCCCTGTAACAGCCCGACTTCAAACCCGCCGAGTCGAGAGCGGAACGGTGCACTACCCCGCAGGGCGCCCGGAAACTCTCCGCGACGGCCACTGCGAGACCCCTGCGAGCATGAGGCGACGTGCGCACCCGCGTCCTCCACTGTGACGCGTGCACGAGATCAGCACAGATTCAAAGATGGGTCTGGGAGTCCTGTGACACGCGCTACCGAGACCCTGGGAGTAGCCGCCACGGCCGGGCAGGACATCTTGCCCAGCCGTGACCTCCGTCCGGACGTCAGAACAGGCGCCTCACTCGGTCGCCTTCCGCAAGGCAGGCCGCAGAGCTTGCTCAACGAGGTCGGGGGAACCGTCCAGCAGAACCGTGGTCCACCCTCGCGTGACCGCGACGGTCATCCTGCGCTCACGCGATCCGCCCACGCGGTCCGTCGCAACGCGCTCGTAACCGTAAGCTACGCCCTCCACGTCCACATCAACCCTCCGCGTCGTCACGTCGAGCTCGGCGTTGCCCTTGTCACCGAGGCTGATGAGTTCGGTGTATGAGGGACACGCGGTCAGCACGGCAAACAGCTTGCTCACGCGACCCAACATCGACGCGGGCATCTGGCTGTACAGCCGCTGGGTCAGGAACTCGCCGTCGCGGGTGAACACCGCCTCCGCGGTGCGCCTGGTCCCCAACACCTTTTCGATCGGACCGTAGATGCCGTACGGCTCCAACTCCTCACAGTCCTGTGGCCCTCCCCCCAGGACCAAGGAGTCGCCGGCGTCCTTCTTTGTGCTCAGGGAACGGGTTTCCTTCCCTAGGTCCGAAGCATCCAGCAGCAGCGGTTTCAGATCCTCGGTCTCCAAGAGCGTCGATGTGGGCGCCGGACCCGGCGCAGCGCTCCTGCCCTCGGCTCCGCCGCTGGTGCATCCCATGAGCGCTACCAGCACAGTGGCACCGACAGCAGCTTTGTGTCCCCGCCGCACCCTCGGTCCGACTGCAGCACTGCTCAAGCGGCTCCGCCCCGACGCACGCTCGCTCATCGCACCTCAACTCCTGCCTCGCTCCACAAATCTCCCCACCACTCTGCAACCGGCAGCCGCTTCCGCACAGCGTCTCCCCCAAGATGCGCCCAGTCTCCCGCCCCGCCCGGTGCCAGACCGGTTCGAATTGGGCA
>NZ_JAPSIW010000307.1 GCF_031178505.1 Streptomyces sp.
GTACGGCTGGGCACGGCGCTGCCCGGCTGGACCGGTCTCGCGCTCGGCAAGCGGCTGCGGCGCTCCTTCCGCTGCCCGGTGATCGTGGAGAACGACGCCAACGCCGCGGCGGTCGCCGAGCACTGGAAGGGCGCGGCGACCGACTCCGACGACATCGTCTTCGTCCTGGCCGGGCTCAGCCCGGGGGCGGGCTCGCTGATCGGCGGCCGGCTGCACCGGGGGTACGGCGGCGCGGCGGGCGAGATCGGCGCGCTGCACCTGCTGGGACGCGAGGTCACGCCGGAGCACCTGCTGTCGACCACGGACGAGCCGCTGCACCCGCTGGACGAGCAGGCGGTCGCCGAGGTGTTCGCGCTGGCCCGGCAGGGTGACGTACGGGCGCGGGCGGCGGTGGAGCGGTTCATCCAGCGGCTCGTGCACGACGTGGCGGCGCTCGTCCTGGCGCTCGACCCCGAGCTGGTGGTGGTGGGCGGCTGGGCCGCCGGTCTGGACGGGGTGCTCCAGCCGCTGCGGGAGCAGCTGGAGCGGTTCTGTCTGCGTCCGCCCCGGGTGGCGCTCTCCCTGCTCGGGGAGGCGGCGGTGGCCACGGGCGCCCTGCGGCTGGCTCTGGATCACGTCGAGGAGCAGCTGTTCGCCGTCGAGGGAACGGTGACGGCCCGCCGCTGACCGCCCGGGAGGGGCGGCCGACGGCGGGCCGGACCGGGTCCCGGAGGACCGGTGGCTCGGGCGTCGCGGTCTCAGGAGGCCATGACCAGGTCGACGGAGTCGCCGAAGGTGAGGCGGCAGGTGTCGGCGCGGTAGGTGGCCACGGAGATCGCGGCCGTGCGTCCCCCGGAGAGGTAGCGGGTCGTCACGACGAGCACGGGCGCGCCCGGCAGCCGGTCGAGTTCCTTCGCGTCGTCCGCGCGGGCCGAGCCGAGCTCCACGGAGCGGTCCTGCCCGTCCAGGGACAGACGGTGGAGCTCGCGCAGGACCGAACGGGCGCGGGCCGGGCCCGGGGCGTCGATGGCGGTGAGCCGGGGGACGGAGCCCTCGGGCACGTACAGCAGTTCGGCCGCGACCGGCTGGCCGTGGGAGACGCGCAGGCGGCGGACGATGTGCACCCGCTCCTCCGCCTCGGTCTCCAGCGTCCGCGCGACGGCGGCCGGCGGCACGTCGACGGAGGAGTCGAGCGACTGCCAGCCGTCGTCACCGGCGCCCGGCCAGGAGTGCTGGGTGGTGGAGACGTCCACGCCGACGCGCGGCGGGGCGACCGTGGTGCCGACGCCCCGGCGGCGCTGGAGGCGGCCCTCCAGCTCCAGCTGTTCGAGGGCCTGGCGGAGCGTGGCCCGGGCGACGCCGAAGCGCGCCGCCAGCTCCCGTTCGTTGGGCAGGATCTCCCCGACCGCGAACTCGGAGTCGAGCGCTTCCCCGATCACCGTCTTCAGGTGCTGGTACTTGGGCTCCGGCACCGGTTCCAGCTGAGTGGTCCCCACCCTGATCCTCCGCAATCGCCGTGTCCCGCGGCGTCTTTTCCGCGCCCTTGTTTATTAAAGGTTCCTGCACTAACTCTGCGACCATAGGACGAGCCACACCCTTGGTCAAGACCAATCCTCGGCCCGAGGTGCCCAAATGTGACCCTCTGACCTGGATCGTTCACAGGACGTTCGCGCCCCGGCAGGACGCGCGCAGCGGACCGCCCCGTCTCCGGGCGCGGAGACGGGGCGGGGCCGAACGGCCGGCCGGAGGGGTCAGAGGCCGGCGAGGCCGCCCAGCTTGTCGGGGTTGCGGAGCAGGTAGACGCGGTGGACGCGTCCGTCGAGCACCTCCAGCTGCATCACGGAATCGGGCCGTCCGTCCACCAGGGTGACGACGGCCGGGGCGCCGTTGATCTCGGCGAAGCGGTGGACGTGCGTGGTCCGCACCGGCGGGGCCACGGCGGCGAGGAAGCGGCCGACCTTGTCGGCGCTCTCGATGATCCGCAGCGGCGCCTTGGCCTTGCCGCCGCTGTCGCCGACCAGCCGGGCGTCCGGGGCGAGCAGCGCGAGCAGCTCGCCCAGGTCGCCGCCGGACGCGGCCGCGAGGAACCGTTCGGTGAGCTCCCTGCGCTCCGCCGGGTCGACGTCGTACCGCGGCCTGCCCTCCTCGACGTGGCGCCGGGCACGGCCGGCGAGCTGCCGGACGGCCGGTTCGCCGCGGTCCAGGACGGCGGCGATCTCCGCGTACGGGAAGCCGAAGGCCTCGCGCAGCACGAAGACGGCGCGCTCCAGCGGCGAGAGGGACTCCAGGACGACGAGGACGGCGAGCGAGACGGAGTCCACGAGGAGGGCGCGCTCTGCGGTGTCGGGCGCGGCCGGGCCGAAGTCGGTGAGGACCGGCTCCGGGAGCCAGGGGCCGACGTAGGACTCGCGGCGGGCCTGCGCCTGGCGGAGGCGGTCGAGGGCGAGCCGGGTCGTGACGCGTACGAGGAAGGCGCGGGGCTCGCGGACGTCTGAGCGGTCACCGGAGGTCCAGCGCAGCCACGCCTCCTGCACGACGTCCTCGGCGTCGGCGGCGCGGCCGAGCATCCGGTAGGCGACGCCGAGCAGCATGGCGCGGTGCTCCTCGAACAGGGCGGTCGGCGCGTCGGCGCCGTCACCGCCCGCGCCCGGCGGGATCCGGGGGGCCGCGCCGGGCCCGGCTTCGGTGGCCGTGCCCGGGGCGGTCCGGGGCCTCGTTTCGGTGGCCGCATCGGGCCCCGCTCCCCGGGCGGTCCCGGGCTCCGCATCCGTGGCCGTGTCAGGCCCGGCTCCCCCGGCGGTCCTGGGCCGCGCTTCCGTGGCCGTATCGGGCCCCGATTCGGTGGCCGTGCCCGAGGCGGTCCCGGGCTTCGTTTCCGTGGCCGTGTCAGGCCCCGTTCCGGTGGCGGTCTCGGTATGGGTGGGGATGTCGGTGGGCACCCGGCCATCCCAGCCGACGGGAGTCCCGCTGTCCAGTTCCGGCGGGGCTCGAACGGCCCCGCCGGCGGGGCCTGGAGCTCGGGCGGGGGGAGACGGGCGTGTCGGGCGACCGCCCTCCGCCCCGCCGGTTCCCGGAAGGGGCGGTACGCCTCCGCCGTCCTCTGCCTGCCGGAGCGCGGTGCGCCGGCGGCGGAACCCGGATCCGGGCCGCCGCGGCCGCCGTTCAGCCGAGGTGGCCGTGGCCGGGACGCCCGCCCCGTGTGGCGCCACCGGCTTTCACCAGACGCTGGTCGCGGGCCGGACCGTGCTCGTCCGGGGCGGCGTCCCGGCCGTCCCGGTCGCCGTCGCCCGGGGCACCCGGGACCGGCACCTGCCGTGACGTCAGGGTGTGGGAGCCCCGCCGGCGCTCGGCCGGCTGCCCGGCCTCGGGGACGTGCGGGGGAACGACGGCCCCGCTCCCGTCGCCCGCGACGTCCTGGGCGGCGGGCGTGGAGCCGGTGGCGCGCCGGCGGGTGAACAGGCCCGTGCCGAGGGCCGCCCCGGCCCCCACGAGGAGGGCGCCGGCCGCCTGCGGCAGGCCGAAGGCGGCCGTGCCGACGAGGGCGGCGCTCAGCGCGGCGGCCACCGGGATCGCCCCGGTGTAGAGCGTGGCCCGCTCCACCCCGATCCGCTGCACGCCCATGTAGAAGAGGACGAATCCGACGACCGTGGCCAGGGCCGCCTGCCAGACCAGCGCGCCCGCCTCCACGGCCGTCGGCATGCGCAGGACGTCCGTCCCGTCCACGGCGAGCCCCAGGAGCGCCGACTCGGCCGCCCCGATCCCGCAGACCACGGCCGTCAGGAGCTTGGGCCCGAGGACCCGGAGCACGGGTACGGCGAGCACGGTGAAGCCGACCTCGCCGGCGAGGGCCGCCACCGAGTAGCCGATCCCCGCCAGGTCCGTACGCCCCCAGCCCTGCACGGCGAGGGCCCCGGCGGCGACGAGCAGGGCCCCGTACAGGACGGCGCGCGCGGGCCTGCGGCCCTCGGCGAGGGGCACGAGGACCGCGACGACGACGGGGGCGCAGCCGACGAGGACGCCGGGGACGGCCGGTTCGGCGGTCCGCTCGGCGGCCAGGACCGCGAGGTTGAAGCCGACCATGCCCACGGCCGCGAGCGCGGCGAGCCGCACCCAGTGACGGGTGGTCAGCAGCCGCAGCGGGGCGAGGCCGCGACGGCCGCCGAGCAGGGGCAGCAGGAGGAGGCAGGCGGCCGCGTAGCGCAGCGCCTGTCCGCCCGCGTACGGGTAGTCGCCGAGCAGGCTGTTGGCGGTGAAGGAGGCGCCGACGAGGGCGTAGGCGAGGGTGACGAGCAGCACCCCGCGCAGGGAGTTGGCGTTCATGGTCCCGACCGTAGGAACGCGCGCGGCCCGGTTTAAGGTCCACTTCCATGACGTCATCGGGGACCACATGGAGTGGACGGGCGGGGCGGGACGAGGCGGAGGCGGGACCGGGGGGAGGTACGGGCCCCGGTGAGGGGCCGCGGACCGGAGGGGTCACGGGGGCGGGACCCGGGACGGGGGCCGGTGGGCAGCCGGCGTGGGAGCTGCTGCTGCCGGCGGCCGGGGCGCCGGCGCGGCGGCGTGGGCGGGCGCTCCAGGAGGCGCTGCGCGAGGCGGTGCGCTCGGGCCGGCTCGCCGCCGGGACCCGGCTGCCGTCGTCCCGTGAGCTCGCGGCCGACCTCGGGGTGTCGCGGGGCCTGGTCACCGAGGCGTACGAGCAGCTGACCGCCGAGGGTTATCTCCGCAGTGACCGCGGGTCGGGGACATGGGTGGGCGGCGCCGCCCGGGCGGCCGTCAGGGGCGCCCGTGACCTGGCTCCGCGCGCCCCCGGCGTACGGGTCGACTTCCGGGCCGGGACTCCGGACCTCTCGCTCTTCCCGAGGTCCGCGTGGGCGGCGGCGCAGCGGACCGTGCTCGCGCGGACCCCGCACAGCACGCTCGGCTACCCGGACCCGCGCGGGCTGCCCGAACTGCGGGAGGCGCTGGCGGCGTTGCTGACACGGCGGCGGGGGGTGGTGGCCGATCCCGAGCGGCTGGTGGTCTGTTCGGGGGTAGCCCAGGCCTCGACGCTCATGGGGTTCGTGCTGCGGGGGCGGGGGGTGCGGACGGTGGGGATCGAGGACCCGGGAAGCCCGGAGCACGGGCGGCTGTTCGCGTCGACCGGCCTCGGGACGGTGTGGCTGCCGCTGGACGGGGAGGGGCTGCGGCCCGGCCCGCTCGCCGCCTCCGGGGTGGGGGCGGTGGTCGTGACGCCCTCGCACCAGTTCCCGTCCGGCATCGCCTGGTCCGCGGGCCGCCGGGCCGCGCTTCTCGACTGGGCGCGGAAGGCCGACGGCTACGTGCTGGAGGACGACTACGACGGTGACTTCCGCTACGACCGGGCTCCGGTGGGTGCCCTTCAGGGGCTCGATCCCGAGCGGGTGGCGTACGCGGGCTCGGTCAGCAAGTCCCTCGCTCCGGGGCTGCGGCTCGGCTGGATGCTGGTGCCGGAGGCCCTCGTGGACGAGGTCGCGGAGCGCAAGCGGACGATGGACCTCGGCAACCCGGTGCTCGACCAGGCGGTGCTGGCGGAGTTCGTACGGAGCGGCGCCTACGACCGGCATCTGCGCCGCTGCCAGCGCGCCTACCGGGAACGGCGCGACGCGCTGCTCGCCGCGCTCGCGGAGTTCCTGCCGGGGACCGCGGTGTCCGGGATCGCCGCCGGTCTGCACGTCATCGCGCGCGTACCGGCGCGTTTCGGCCCGCCGGACGTGTTCCTGGAGCGGGCTGCGGAGGCGGGGGTGGCCCTGCGCACCCTGGAGGAGTACGGCACGGGGCGTCCCGGGGACGGGGACGTACGGCTGGTGATCGGCTACGCGCACCTGGCTCCGCCGGTCCTCGCGGAGGGAATCCGGCGGGTGGCGGAGGCGGCGGGGGGCGGCGGCACGCGCGCGTGAAGGGCGGTGAGGGCCGGGACGGGGCACACGCGCGTGGGCGCGGCGGGACGGCACGCACCGGTGAGGAGGGCCCGTCGAAGAGGCCCGGGCAGGCCGTTGCGATTGTCCGGGTGGCCTGCGGTGCGCCGCCCGGGCGGGTGATCTGTTCACGCGCGGTTCGCGCGGGCGCCGCTCCCGGCCGTTAGGCATGGGGCGGCGCGATCACCCGCGCCACCGCCGTCACCCCTTGGAGGTCCCATGTCCGAGTCCGTTCCCGTCCCCTCCCCCGCGCGGCGCCAGGTGCTGCGCGGCTCGCTGGCCGCCTCCGCCGGTCTCGCCCTGGGCGGGACGGGCCTCGCGGCGGCCCCGGCCTTCGCGCTGTCGGGGCGGCCCCGGGCCGGCTGGGGCGTGCAGACGGGTGAGGTCACGGCCCACTCCGGACTGGTGTGGGTGCGCGCGGACCGGCCCGCCCGGATGGTCGTGGAGACCTCCGCGACCGACTCGTTCCGCCTCGTTCGACGGCACCACGGGCCGCTGCTGGGCGCCGGCACCGACTTCACCGGGACCACGGCCCTGCACGGGCTGCCCGCCGGGGAGCAGATCCACTACCGGGTCGTCCTGGCGGACCCGGACGACCCGCGGCGCACCGGCGAACCGGTGACCGGGACCTTCCGTACGGCTCCGGAGCGGCGCCGGGACGGGGTCCGGTTCCTGTGGTCGGGGGACATCGCGGGGCAGGGCTGGGGCATCAACCCGGAGACGGGCGGCTATCGCGCGTACGAGGAGATGCGCCGCCTCGACCCCGACTTCTTCCTGTGCAGCGGGGACACGATCTACGCCGACGGGCCGCTCCAGGAGCGGGTGACGCTGCCGGACGGGCGGATCTGGCGCAACGTCATGACGGCGGAGAAGGCGAAGGTCGCCGAGACCCTCGACGAGTACCGGGGCAACTTCCGCTACAACCTCCTCGACCACCACGTCCGGGCCTTCAACGCGCAGGTGCCGTCGGTGGTGCAGTGGGACGACCACGAGGTGCGCAACAACTGGTACCCGGGGCAGATCCTGGACGACGCGCGGTACGGGGAGAAGGACGTGGACGTGCTCGCCGCCCGCGCCGCGCGCGCCTTCGGGGAGTACTTCCCCGGCACGCTGCGGGCGCGCGGCGGTGAGCGCCGGATGTACCGGGTGGTGCGGTACGGGCCGCTGCTCGACGTGTTCGTGCTGGACATGCGCTCGTACCGGAACGCCAACTCCCCCGGCCGGCAGGCGGACGACACCACCGGCATCCTCGGCGCGGAGCAGCTGGCGTGGCTGAAGCGGGAGCTGTCCCGGTCCCGCGCGGTCTGGAAGGTGCTCGCGGCGGACATGCCGCTGGGGCTGGTCGTGCCGGACGGCGCGGCGAACTTCGAGGCGGTGGCCCAGGGCGATCCGGGGGCGCCGCTGGGCCGGGAGCTGCAGATCGCGGAGCTGCTGCGGTTCGTCAAGCACCGGCGGATCACCGGCACGCTGTGGCTGACGGCGGACGTGCACCACACCTCGGCGCAGCACTACGCGCCGGAGCGGGCGGCGTTCCAGGACTTCGCGCCCTTCTGGGAGTTCGTGTCGGGGCCGCTGGCGGCGGGCGGCTTCCCCGCGAGCCGGCTGGACAACACCTTCGGTCCTGAGCGGGTGTTCGTGCGGGCGCCGGAGCGGGCGAACGTCTCGCCCATGGAGAGCCCGCAGTACTTCGGCGAGGTCGACATCG
>NZ_JAPSIW010000308.1 GCF_031178505.1 Streptomyces sp.
CGTACGGGAGTTTCCGTAGGCGACCGCGTCGAACGGCGGATCGGCGTGCTGGTTGAACGCGATCCCCATCAGGCCGCCCGGACCGGCCGGTCCCGCGGCGAGGACGGCCGCCTCGGCGGGGCTCGGCGCCAGGGGCAGAGCCGGGCGGAAGCGCGGTTCGAGCTCCTCCGGGAGGCCCAGGTAGTAGTCGAGCCCGTACGGGGCCCGGACCCGCTCCTCGAACAGCTCCTGGACGCTGCGGCCGACGGCCCGGCGGACCACCTCGCCGACCAGGGCGCCGACCGTCAGGCCGTGGTAGCCGTGCCCCGAGTCCGGCTTCCAGTAGGGACGGTGGCCGGCGAGCCGGGCCGCGATCCGCCGGTCGTCGGCGAGTTCCTCCGGCGAGAAACCGTCCTCGACACCGATCAGCCCGGACCGGTGGGCGAGGAGCTGTCGCAGGGTCACCGACTCCTTGCCCTCGGCGGCGAACTCCGGCCACCAGGAAGACACTTCGCGGTCGAGGTCGAGCGCGCCCTCCTGGACGAGCAGCGCGGCGACGAGCGCCATGGCGCCCTTCGACGAGGAGTAGAGGGCCAGCAGCGAGTCCCCCTCGACGCCGTCACCGCCCCAGAGGTCGACGACCAGACGGCCGTCGAGATGGACGGCGAGCTGGGCCCCGCCGTCCCGGGCCTCCTCCGCGGCGATCCCGGCGAACACCTCCCGCACCGACTCGAATCCGGGCGCCACCGTGCCCTGGACGCGGCTCATCACGTTTCCCCCTCGTTCTGCTGTCGCGGTCGCTCCGGAGAACGATCAGGAGGGCCGTTCTCTTCCCGTCCGGCGGCGGTTGTCAGTGGGGGCCACTAGCGTCCCCGGCATGGAACTCCGTATCGACAGCGGCACGTTGACCGAGGCCGTCGCCTGGGCGGCGCGCGTGCTGCCCGCCCGCTCCCCGATGCCCGTCCTCGGCGGCCTGCTCCTGGAGGCGGCGGACGGACGGCTGCGCGTCACGGGCGTGGACCACGAGGCCTCCGCCCGCGCCGAGGTCGAGGCGGACACGCTACGGGAGGGCAGGGCCCTGGTCCTGGGGCGGCGGCTGCTCGACATCTGCAAGGTGCTCCCCCGAGGCCTCACCGCGCTCGCCCTGGACGGCGCCCGGCTCACGGTGACCTCGGGCGACACCCACTTCGGGCTCTCCCTGCTGCCGCTGGACGACCACCCGGCGCCGCCCGCGCTGCCCACCGTCCTGGGCAGCGTGGACGGGGAGGCCTTCGCCCGGGCGGTCGGGCAGGTGGCGGTGGCGGCCGGGCGGGACGCGGCGCTGCCGGTCCTCACCGGCATACGGCTCGTCCTCGACGGCCCGGTCATGACCCTGGCCGCCACGGACCGCTACCGCTACGCGGTCCGCACCCTGGCCTGGCGACCGGACCCGGACCGCCCGCCGGGCGACCCGGCCGACGTCGTCGTCCCGGCCCGCCGCCTCACCGAGATCGCCCGGTCCCTCGCGGGCGCCGGCCCGGCCCGCCTGGCCCTCGACGCGGGCTCGATCGGCTTCGAGAGCGGCGGCCTGCGCACCCTCACCCGCCTCCTCGACGGCCGCCTCCCGCGCCACGACCAGCTCTTCGCCCTCGGCACCCCGGCCGTCGCCGTCACCGAACGGGCCCCGCTCGCCGAGGCCGTCAGGCGCGTCGCGGTCGTCGCGGAGGGCGACAGCCCGGTCCGGCTCACCTTCGACGGCACCTCGGTCCACCTGCGCGCGGGCCACGAGGACGACACCGCCGCCCAGCGCCTCCCGGCCACCCTCACCGCCCCCGCCCCGCTCACGGTCGCCTTCAACCCCGCCTACCTGCTCGACGCCCTGACCGCCTTCACCTCCCGTGACCTCCGCCTCGACCTCCTGGGCCCCGGCCAGCGCGCCCTCCTCACCGACGTCCCCCCGACCCCACCGACCCCGGCGGACACCCACCGGCACCTGCTGATGTCGGTGAAGCCGCTGGTCTGACGCGTGCGGGCCGCCGCCCGCTCAGAACCCTCCCCCGCCGTCGAAGCCGCCGCCCCCGCCGAGGTCGCCGCCTCCGCCGAAGTCGCCCGAGCCGAAGTCGGAGGAGGAGAAGTCGCCGCCGGAGAAGTCGCCGCCCTCGAAGTCGGTGCCGCCGTATTCCTGGGCGTAGGCGGGGGTGGCGAGCATGGAGCCGAGCATGGTGCCCATGAGGAGGCCGGGGAGGAGGCCGCCGCCGAAGTAACCGCCGGCCCAGGGGCCGTAGGCGGGGCCGGCTTCCCAGTAGGGGCGGCGGCCGGTGTCGGTGTCGACCGTGCGGGCGAGGGGGGCGAGGCCGTCGTCGAGGCGGGCCGCGTCGGCGGCGCAGACCGGGACCTGGCGGGGGGCGCCGGACGCCGGGGTCCAGGTGCGGTCCTCGGTGGAGGGGCCGTGGCGGGGGTCGAAGAAGCAGGGGGCGCGGCGTGCGGGGAGGGGGCGGGAGGCGCGGCGGGCGGCCAGGACCGCGAGGGAGAAACGGCCGTCCTCCAGGGCCTCGGTGACGGCCCGGACGTCGTGGGGGTGGGTCGCGGAGGCCATGAGGGATTTGGCCTTCTCGTACGCGTCGAGGGAGCGCTCGTAGTCGCCGCGCATGGCATCGTCGGCGCCGGCCTCCGCGGGGTGGAAGTCGAGGCGGTCGAGTTCCTCGCCGAAGGCGGTGATGTCCTCGTCGACGACGACCCGGAGGCGGTCGAGGGCGGCGCGTTCCTCGGCCTCCTTGCGGCGCCGGTTGCGGCGCACGACCGCGTAGGCGCCGGCTCCGCCCACGGCGGCGACCGCGCCGAGGGTGATGAGTCCGCCGACCGGGGCGCCGCCGTCCGTACCCGCGGCGTCCCAGCTCGCGGGGGCGGAGCCGCGTACGGTCGGCAGGGCCAGGTCGACGAAGGCGTTCAGTTCGGTGGCGGCGTCGGCGCCGGGGGTACGGACGGAGCCGACGAGGTTCCGTACCGCGTCACGGGACATGACGGAGCGGTCGGCGCCCGCGTCGAAGCCGTCCCCGAGGCGGACGGCGTAGAGGCCGGTGACCCCGGTGCGGGTGCGCAGATCCTGGAGCAGCCGTTCGGGTGGGAACCGGTCGTCGGCGGGCAGGACCGCGACGAAGACGGGCTTGTCGGCGTTCTCGATCTTCCGCGCGAGCGCGTCGGCCTCGGCCCGGGAGAGCTGGTCGGCGGCGCCCGGGTCGACGTAGACCGGGCCCTGTCTCAGGGCGGCGGCCACATCGGGGATGCCCGTGGCCCTGGCGCCGGTGGAGGGCGCCAGGGCCAGGAGCAGGAGCAGTATCAGCCCGGCGAGGGCCGACAGGGCGGTGAGCGGCCTGGTCCTCATGTTTCGACGCTACCCGAACAGCATCGAACAGGAACATAGGCGGACGAAATGACTATTCGGCGGGGTTGATCCCGGCCCGCAGGAGTCCGTAGGTGAAGGCGTCCTCCAGGGCCTGCCAGGAGGCGGCGATCACGTTCTCGCCGACGCCGACGGTGGACCACTCGGCGTTGCCGTCGGTGGTCGTGACCAGGACCCGGGTGGTGGACTCGGTGCCGTGCCGGCCCTCCAGGATGCGGACCTTGTAGTCGGTCAGCTCGAACTTGGCGAGCTGCGGGTAGATCCGCTCCAGGGCGACCCGCATGGCGCGGTCGAGCGCGTTGACCGGGCCGTTGCCCTCGGCGGTCGCGACGATCCGCTCGCCCTTGGCCCACAGCTTGACGGTGGCCTCGTTGGCGTGGGTGCCGTCGGGGCGGTCCTCGACGATCGCCCGCCAGGACTCCGTACGGAAGTAGCGCCGGGCGCGGCCCTCGGCCTCCTCGCGCAGCAGCAGCTCGAAGGAGGCGTCGGCGGCCTCGTACGTGTAGCCCTGGAGCTCGCGCTCCTTGACCCGCTCGACGACCCGGGCGACGAGGGCGCGGTCGCCGCCCAGGTCGACGCCGAGCTCCTTGCCCTTGAGCTCGATGGAGGCGCGGCCCGCCATGTCGGAGACCAGCATCCGCATGGTGTTGCCGACCAGCTCGGGGTCGATGTGCTGGTAGAGGTCGGGGTCGACCTTGATGGCGGAGGCGTGCAGGCCGGCCTTGTGCGCGAAGGCGGAGACGCCGACGTACGGCTGGTGGGTGGAGGGGGTGAGGTTGACGACCTCGGCGATGGCGTGCGAGATCCGGGTCATCTCGGCGAGGGCGCCCTCGGGCAGGACCCGCTTGCCGTACTTGAGCTCCAGGGCGGCGACGACGGGGAAGAGGTTGGCGTTGCCGACGCGCTCACCGTAGCCGTTGGCCGTGCACTGGACGTGGGTGGCGCCGGCGTCGACGGCGGCGAGGGTGTTGGCGACGGCGCAGCCGGTGTCGTCCTGGGCGTGGATGCCGAGGCGGGCGCCGGTGTCGGCGAGGACGGTGGCGACGACGGCCTGGATCTGGGCGGGCAGCATGCCGCCGTTGGTGTCGCAGAGGACGACGACGTCGGCGCCGGCCTCGTGGGCGGCGCGGACGACGGCCTTGGCGTAGCCGGGGTTCGCCTTGTAGCCGTCGAAGAAGTGCTCGCAGTCGACGAAGACCCGGCGGCCCTGGGAGCGCAGGTACGAGACGGTGTCGCGGACCATCTCCAGGTTCTCGTCCAGGGTGGTGCGCAGGGCGAGCTCGACGTGCCGGTCGTGCGACTTCGCGACCAGGGTGATCACCGGAGCGCCGGAGTCCAGGAGCGCCTTGACCTGCGGGTCCTCGGCGGCGGTGCCGCCGGCCCTGCGGGTGGCGCCGAAGGCGACGAGCTGCGCGTTCCGGAAGGTGATCTCCTGGCGGGCGCGGGCGAAGAACTCCGTGTCACGCGGGTTGGCACCGGGCCAGCCGCCCTCGATGAAACCCACGCCGAACTCGTCGAGGTACCGCGCGATGGTGAGCTTGTCGGCGACGGTGAGGTTGATGCCCTCGCGCTGCGCGCCGTCGCGCAGCGTGGTGTCGAAGACATGGAAGCTGTCGTCGAGGCGCCGCGGGTTCTCGGCGTTCTCCGTGGTCATGGCTGTGATGGCTCCTGTCGGACGTGGCTCCGGAAGGTATGGCTCCACTTGCCCCCATTCTCACGCGCCGTCCGCCTCCGGCGTGGGTGGGGCCGGAAAACGAAAAAACCCCTCGCGGGTGCGAGAGGTCTGCGCGCGGGTCTGGGGCACGGTGTCCACCGCCGCGGGGGTCGAACCGCGGGTCAGTGGTCACTGCGGACCGGCGCGCTGCTGCCGATAATCATCGTGGTAGCAAGCACGCCGGAAGTCTGCCACAGGGCCGCGCCGGGGCGGACACGGGTCTCACGATGCGGGCAGGAGACCGTGGAGATGGCGCTACGGCTCCGGCACCCGGGCGTCCCGGCGCGTCCCCACCGTCCCGCCCGCCGTCCGGCGTCACCGGGCGGCGGGAGCGGCGGTCGGGCGCACGCGGGTGCGTCACGGCCGCGGCAGCAGGTCCTGCTCGATGAACTCCCGTACGTGGTCGATGACCTGGCCCCTTCCGGTGCCGGGGAGGCCGACGGCCACGTGCACGCTGAAGCCGTCCAGGAGGGCGCGCATCCTGGTGGCGAAGCGGTCGGGGTCGACCGGCCGGAACTCCCCGCGCGAGACGCCCTCGGCGAGGATCGCGACGAGGTCCCGGTGCCAGGCACCTTCGATGGCGGCCTGGCGGGCCCGGGCGTCGTCGTCGGCGTTCTGCGAGCGGTTCCAGACCTCCAGCCAGAGGGTCCAGTGGGGGTCGCGCGGCCCGTCGGGCACGTACACGTCCACGTATCCGTCGAGCCGTTCGCGGGCGGTGCCGGGCCCCGAGAGCAGCGCGCTGCGCTCGGCGCCGAGCCGCCCCTCGCTCCACTCCAGGGTCCGCAGCAGCAGTTCGTCCTTGGTGCGGAAGTAGTAGAGGAGGTGCCCGCTGCTCATCCCGACCTGCCGCCCGAGCCCGGCCATGGTGAGGCCGTCGAGCCCGCGCGCGGCGATGGTGTCCATGGCCGCGGCGAGCACGTCCTCCCGTGGCGGGGCCGCCTGGTTGCGGCGTCGGGGGTGGGGCGGGTCGCTGCTCTCACTCACCCGTACGTTGTACCTCACCCCCCGGCGCCGGTCAGACCCGCGGCTGCTGCTGCGTGATGCAGTGGATGCCGCCCCCGCCCGCGAAGATCGGGCGGGCGTCGACGAGGACGACCTCGCGCTCGGGGAAGAGACGGCGGAAGATCTCCGCGGCGAGCTCGTCGTGCGGGTCGTCGAAGGCGCAGAGGACGACGCCGCCGTTGCAGAGGTAGTGGTTGATGTAGGAGTAGTCGACCCAGTCGCCCTCCTCGTCCTTCAGGACGGTGGGGGCGGGCACCTCGACGACCTCCAGGGGGCGGCCCTGGGCATCGGTCTGACCGCGCAGGATGTTCACGTACATCCGGGAGCGCTCGTAGTCGGGGTGGTTCGGGTTCTGCTGGCTGTGGACGAGGACCGTGCCGGGGCGGGCGAAGGCGGCGACGATGTCGACGTGGCCCTGGGTGCCGTAGAGGCCGTAGTCGCCGGTGAGTCCGTGCGGGAGCCAGATCGCCTTGGTGGTGCCGAGCTTGGCGTGGATCTCGGCCTCGACCTGCTCGCGGGTCCACCCGGGGTTGCGGCCGGAGCCGAGCTGGACGGTGTCGGTGAGGAGGACGGTGCCCTCGCCGTCGACGTGGATGGCGCCGCCCTCGTTGACGAGCGGAGAGGTCAGGACGGGGACCCCGGCGGCGTCCGCCACGTGCCGGGCGATCTTGGAGTCGTGTTCCCAGCGGGCCCAGTCCTGGGCGCCCCAGCCGTTGAACACCCAGTCCACAGCCGCGAGTTCGGTGCCGTCGGTGACGAAGGTGGGGCCGATGTCGCGCATCCAGGCGTCGTCGAGCTCGCGCTCCAGCAGGTCGACGTCCGGGCCGAGGAGGGCGCGCGCCGACTCGCCGTCGCCGGGGGCGACCACCATGGTCACCGGTTCGAAGCGGCGTACGGCCCGGGCGACACAGGCCCAGGCGGCGCGCGCCCCGGCCAGCTCGTCGTCACCGGTGAAGGTGGGGTTGGAACTGGGCCAGGCCATCCAGGTCCGCTCGTGCGGGGTCCACTCGGCGGGCATGCGGTACGTCATGGTCACGGGTCCTAGCGGGCTCAGAGGAAGTAGAGGCGGTTGAGGGAGACGGACTCGGCCGCCTCGGAGCGGATCGGGGAACCGTCGAGGGAGACGAGACCGGTGCGGTCGTCGACCTGGACGTCGCCGATGCGGGAGTTGAGGAGCAGGTCGGCCGGGCCGATGCCACGCGTGCCGCGCACGGCGACGCGGCGGCGGCGGGTCGGCATGCGGTCGGCGCCGAGGTCGACGGCGGCCTGGGCGACGAAGGCGACGGAGAGGTCGGCGGCCGTGGCGCCGTGTCCGCCGAACAACGGCCCGAGGACGAGCGGTTCGCAGGTGTCGGTGGCGGCGTTCGGATCGCCCACGACCCCCCACGCCGGGAAACCGGCCTTCAGCACGAGCTGCGGTTTGGCGCCGAAGAACTCGGGCCGCCACAGCACGATGTCGGCGAGTTTGCCGACCTCGACGGAGCCGATCTCGTGGGCGAGGCCGTGGGCGATCGCCGGGTTGA
>NZ_JAPSIW010000309.1:0-2948 GCF_031178505.1 Streptomyces sp.
CACCGGTACGGGTGCACGGCGGCGCCGCCCTCGACCGCGACGCCGACGGCGGTCGTGAAGGACAGGACGTCCACCACGACCAGGCAGGCGGCACCGGAGCCGAGGGCTCCCGCCTCGACGGGGCCCAGCCGAAGGAGACGGTCACCGGAGTTCGGTCACCTTGCCGCCGGCGACCTCGATGCGGCGATCGGTGCGCACCGCGTCGAGCATGCGCCGGTCGTGGGTGACGAGGAGCAGGGTGCCGGTGTAGCTGTCGAGGGCGGACTCCAGCTGCTCGATCGCCGGCAGGTCGAGGTGGTTGGTCGGCTCGTCCAGGACGAGCAGGTTGACGCCCCGGCCCTGGAGCAGGGCCAGCGCGGCCCGGGTGCGCTCGCCCGGGGAGAGGGTGGTGGCGGGCCGCAGCACGTGCTCGGCCTTGAGGCCGAACTTGGCCAGCAGCGTGCGGACCTCCGCGGGCTCGGTGTCGGGGACGGCCGCGCAGAAGGCGTCGAGCAGCATCTCCGTACCGTGGAACAGCTTGCGGGCCTGGTCGACCTCGCCCACGACGACCCCGGAGCCGAGCGTGGCGTCGCCCGAGTCGAGCGGCAGACGGCCGAGGAGCGCGGCGAGGAGGGTGGACTTGCCGGCGCCGTTGGCGCCGGTGACGGCGACCCGGTCGGCCCAGTCGATCTGGAGGGTGGCGGGACCGAAGTGGAAGTCCCCGCGGCGCACCTCGGCGTCGCGGAGGGTCGCCACGACCGAGCCGGAGCGCGGGGCGGCGGCGATCTCCATCCGCAGCTCCCACTCCTTGCGGGGCTCCTCCACGACGTCCAGGCGTTCGATCATGCGCTGGGTCTGCCGGGCCTTGGCGGCCTGCTTCTCGCTGGCCTCGCCGCGCAGCTTCCGCCCGATCTTGTCGTTGTCGGTGGCCTTGCGGCGGGCGTTGCGGACGCCCTTGTCCATCCAGTTGCGCTGCATCAGGGCGCGCCCTTCGAGGGCGGCCTTCTTGTCGGCGAACTCCTCGTACTCCTCGCGGGCGTGCCGACGGGCGGTGGCCCGCTCCTCCAGGTAGGCGTCGTAGCCGCCGCCGTAGAGGGTGATCCGCTGCTGGGCGAGGTCGAGTTCGAGGACCTTGGTCACGGTCCGGGTGAGGAACTCGCGGTCGTGGCTGACGACGACGGTGCCGGGGCGCAGTCCGCGCACGAAGGCTTCCAGGCGCTCCAGGCCGTCGAGGTCCAGGTCGTTGGTGGGCTCGTCGAGGAGGAAGACGTCGTAGCGGGAGAGGAGGAGGGAGGCGAGTCCGGCGCGGGCGGCCTGGCCGCCGGAGAGCGAGGTCATCGGCTGGTCGAGGCCGACGGTGAGGCCGAGGGTCGCGGCGGTCTCCTCGGCGCGCTCGTCGAGGTCGGCGCCGCCGAGGTTCAGCCAGCGTTCCAGGGCGACGGCGTAGGCGTCGTCGGCGCCCGGGGTGCCGTCCACGAGCCCCTGCGTGGCCTCGTCCATCGCGGTCTGGGCGGCGGCGACGCCGGTGCGGCGGGCGAGGAAGCCGCGCACGCTCTCGCCCTCGCGGCGCTCCGGCTCCTGCGGGAGGTGGCCGACGGTGGCGGTGGGCGGCGAGAGCCGCACCTCGCCCTCCTCGGGGGTGTCGAGTCCGGCGAGCAGCCGCAGCAGGCTGGACTTGCCGGCGCCGTTGGCGCCGACGAGGCCGATCACGTCGCCGGGGGCGACGACGAGGTCGAGCCCGGCGAAGAGGGTGCGTTCGCCGTGGCCGGCGGCGAGGTCCTTGGCGACGAGGGTTGCAGTCATCAGGGGATGCATCTTAGGCGGCGGCGACCACGGCCCCCGGCCGCGGGCTCCGCGCCCGGGGGTCGGGGGCGCCGCCGCCGGGTACGGTCCCCGCCATGACGAGCGACGTGATCGTGGTGGGGGGCGGGGTCGTCGGGCTGACGACGGCGGTGACCCTGGTGGAACGCGGCCTGCGGGTGCGGGTCTGGTCGCGGGAGGACGTGACGGCGACGACGTCGGCGGTGGCGGGCGCGCTGTGGTGGCCGTACCGGATCGAGCCGGCGGCACGGGCGGGTGCCTGGGCGGTGGAGTCGCTGCGGGTGTACGGGGAGCTGGCGGCCGATCCGGCGCGGACCGGGGTGCGATGGGCGGCGGGGGTCCACGCGGACACGGTCCTGGCCGGGCTCGGGCCGTGGGCGCGGGAGGTCGAGGGGCTGCGGCAGCTGTCGGCAGGGGAGGTGCCGGGGCCGTACACGGTGGGGATCGCGGGGCGGTTGCCGCTGATCGACATGCCGGTCCATCTGGCCTGGCTGCGGGGGCGTTTCGAGGAGGCGGGCGGGGTCTTCGAGCGGCGGTCGGTGACCGGTTTCGGGGAGGCGGCACAGCGGGCGCGGGTGGTCGTGGACTGCACGGGGCTGGGGGCCCGGGAGCTGTCGCCGGACACCGGTCTGCGGCCGGTGCGGGGGCAGTTGGTGCTGGTGGAGAACCCTGGTGTCGAGGAGTGGTTCACCGCGGCGGACGCCGCGGCGCGGGAGACCACGTACTTCTTTCCGCAGCCGGGGCGTCTGGTGCTCGGCGGGACGGCCGAGGACGGCGCGGAGAGTCTCGTCCCGGATCCCGCGACGGCGGAGGCGATCGTGGCGCGGTGTGCCCGGGTCCGGCCGGAGATCGCGGGGGCGCGGGTGCTGGGTCACCGGGTGGGGCTGCGGCCCGCGCGGGCGGGCGGGGTGCGGATCGAGGCGGTGCCGCTGCCGGGCGGCGGACGCCTGGTGCACCACTACGGCCACGGGGGCGCGGGGGTGACGGTCGCCTGGGGTTGTGCCCGCCGGGCGGCCGACCTGGTCTGCGGCTGAGTGCGGACACGGGGCGGGCGGTTCAGCGAAGAAGCGTCGGCGGACCGCCCGGCCCGGGGGCGGCGGGTCCGGCGGAGGGGAAGGGGCGGGCGGGACGCGGGCCGGGCCCCGACG
>NZ_JAPSIW010000309.1:2958-7585 GCF_031178505.1 Streptomyces sp.
CGAAGATCCTTCGCGGGACCGCCCGCCCCGTGCGCGGCTCGTCCGCCGTTCGCGAAGGTGACGGCGGGAAGCGGTCCCATCCGGACCGCCGCCCCGGCGTTACTTCCAGAGCGGCGGGCGGTTGTTCTCCTCCGCGTCCGCGCACTGGCGGGCACGGCGCTCCAGGGACTCGGCGCGGGCCAGGGCCTTGCGGGCCTCGGCCGGGGCACCGAGCCGCCTGAGCTGGGCGGCGCGGTCGCGCTCCTTGCGGGCCTCCGTCCGCAGCTTGGGAATGTCGCACGTGGTGGTCCTGGCGGCGGCCGCCGGGCCGGCGGCCGCGGTCTGCCCGACGAGCAGGCCCCCGGCCAGCAGCGTCGTGGCGAGCAGGGCGGGCAGGGCACGGCGCAGCGGCCTCGCGTTCCTCATGGGTGTTCTCCGGATGTGGTTCGCGAGGCTCCCCCGGCCGAAGCGGGCGGACCTCTGAGGCATGGTCAGTACCAGCCGGTAACTTTACCCTGGTGAAGATCCACAACGCGCTCTCCGGAGCCGGGGTCACGCGATCGTCAACACTCCTCCACAGGACGCGCACCGACGAGGTGATAGGTGGCCCGCCCGTCGAGGAGCAGCGGGACCAGCGCGCGCCGCGACTGGCGCACCGGGACGAACGCACCGTCACCCTCGCGGTGGACGGTGACGCCGTGCAGCGCGAGTTCGTCGCCGACCAGGGCGTACTGGGCCGCGTCGAGGCGGTAGCCGCAGGGCGGGTCGGCGAGGATCTCCCCCGGCTCCGGCGGGTCGTTGTCGGCCCCGCCGAGGAAGACGGGCCCCCGGTCGGCGAAGCCGGCGTGCCGCGCGAGCGCGGTGGCCGCCCCGAGCGCCCCGCGCCGTTCCTCCAGGTAGGCGAAGGCGCCGTCGAGCGCCGCGTGCTGGGTGGCGACACGGCGCTGCCGGACGAGGGCCGGGTCCGCCTCCTCGGCCGGGCCGGAGGGGTCGACACGGGTCTCGACGAGCAGCCCGGCGGAGTGCTTGATGCCGGCGGTGTTGCGCAGGATGCGTTCCTGGCCGTCGCCAGCGACCTGCTTGACCGGCTCGCCGGTGAGCGGGTCGGTCCAGATGCCGTAGATGCCCGTGCTGTGTCCGGCGCGCGCGGCGGCGGGCCGTACGTACGACTCCGAGAGCGTCCGGGACTCCTCGTGGACGCGCGGGTGGGTGTCGAGGCTGCGCGGCCAGAGGGCGAGGAGGTCCTTGTCGTAGTAGTGCGGGGTGGCGCCGTACTCGTGGAGGTCGTACACGAGGTGGGGCCGCCGGTCGCGGATGACGGCGGCGAGGGCCCGTGCCTCGGCGGTCCGCAGGGCCAGGTGGTCGCGGTTGATGTCGATGCCCTGGCTGTTGCCGCGGGTGTCGGCCTCCCGGCCGTCGGGGTTGGCGGTGGGGACGACGAGGACGGTGGTGCGGGCGAGAAGCCGGCGGGTGCCGGCGTCCCGGGCGTACGCGAGGTCGCGCACGGTGCTCAGACAGGCCTCGCGGCCCGAGGGCTCGTCGCCGTGCTGGCTGCAGACGAGCAGCACGGTCGTGGTTCCGCCGCCCTGGGGCGGGCCGGCGGAGCGCCCCGCGCCGACGGTGACGAGCCGGAGCGGGCGCCCCTGGGCGGTCGTGCCGATGGTCCGCGTGGACACCCGGTCGCTCGCCCGGTCGACGGCGGCGAGGAAGTCCCGCTCCTCGTCCTGGGTGGTCCAGCGGCCTCCCCCGCTGGACTCGAAACCGGTGCGCGGGGCGGCGCCGCCGGCCGCCGTGGCGGGGGCGGTCACGAGCGGCAGGCCGAGGACGGCGGCGCCGGCGACGAGGGCGAGGGCCCGCCGGTGACGGCGGTGCGTGGTACGGGGCTTCATCGGGCGGCTCCGGGGAGGCGGGGCACGGTCACGGCGACCGGCGGGGCGGCGGTGGCCGGCGCGGACACGGCGGGCGGGCTCACGCGGGGCGGCAGGGGCACGGCGGGCGCCGGTCCCGAGGTGGCCCGCGTGAAGGCGCCGGGCCCACCGACGAGGGGGACGCGCGCCCAGGTGCGGGTGAGGTCCAGGGTCACGGTGGGGGTGGTCGACGGCGGGTCGAGGAGGCCCTCGTCGGTGCCGGCGACGATGAGGGCGAGCCGGTGGCCCGCGGGCACCACGTGGTCGGTGGCGGCCAGCTTCAGGGTGAGGGTGTACGGCCTGCCGGGGGTCAGGGGCCGCCCGGCGCGCGGGTCGGCCCAGGTGCCGAGGTCGGCCCAGCCCCGGCTGATGACGGTGTGCGCGACGTCGGCGGTGCGGGCCCGCGTCTCCTTGTAGCAGGCGCTGTCCCCGGCGGTGCTCGCGCCCCAGCAGGTGCGCTCGGGGAGCGTCGTGATGCCTTCCCCGGACGCCGCGTAGTCGCGGATGGTGTCGGGGCCGAGGTCGACGAGGACGGCCGAGAGGTGCGCCGTGGAGGTGCTGGGGGTGGCGGTCACGGTGACCGTCGAGCCGCCGGAGACCCGCAGCGGGCGGGAGAGCGGGCGGGTGACGAACCCGGCCTTCTCGGGGGTCGGGCTGTCGGCGCGGGCGGCCCAGTCCAGTTCACCGAGTGACGGGTCGTCGGTGAAGGTGGCGGTGGAGCCGGGGGCCGCCGGGGCGCGGCCGAGGGCTCCGGGGCCGCCGGCCGGGCCGGTGGCGGGGCGCAGGGCGGTGGCGGAGGTGCCTCGCGGCGGCCAGTGGCGGTCGGTGGTCCACCGGTCGGGGGCGCGTTCGATGTCGGCCATGGGCTCGCGGTCGATGCCGTTGTCGAGGCCGAGCAGGTAGTGGTCGAACCACCGGTGGAGGGTGCGGACCCAGTCGGCGCGGCGGAAGTCGAAGGGGTCGACGTGCCCGGCCTGGGAGAGCCAGATCTTCCGTTCGACGCCGTGGGCGGCGAGGGCGTCCCACCACTGGCCGAACTGGTTGGCCCGGACGTTGAGGTCCTGCTGTCCGTGGACGACGAAGACGCTCGCCCTCACCTTGGCCGCGTCGCGGACGTGGTCGCGCTCGTCCCAGGCGGCGGTCCAGTCGCCGCTGTAAGGGGTGGCGGCGGCGATACGGTTCTGGACGGCTCCGCAACGCGCCCTGGCGGCCGGACTGTTGACGTAGTCGGAGAGCCAGGTCGGGTTGGCGTCGTAGAGCGGGGCGCCCTGGGAGTGGAAGTAGTCGTACCAGGAGGATATGGCGCCGATGGGCACGATGGTCCGGAGTCCTTCGACCCCGGTGGCGGCGACCCCGTTGGCGACGGTGCCGTCCCAGCTCTTGCCGATCATGCCGACGTTCCCGGTGCTCCAGGCGGTGGCGTCGGCGGGGGTGTCGCCCGTACGGCTGGTGTACCCGCGGGCGCGGCCGTTCAGCCAGTCGACGACGGCCTTGGCGGAGAGCACGTCGGAGCGGCCGCCGACGTCGTCGCAGCCGTCGGAGCGGTTGGTTCCGGCGAGGTCTACGGCGGCGAAGGCGTAGCCGCGCGGCACGAAGTAGTTGTCGTAGAACAGTGGGAGGCCGACGGGGCGTCCGTCGGCGTCGTAGGTCTTCCTCTGGCTCTCGTTGCCGCGCCCGCAACAGGCGTAGTACGGGCTGGCGTCCATGATGACCGGCACCTTGCGGCCCGCGGCGGCGGGTTCGCGGGGCCGGACGATGTCGACGGCGACCCGGTCGGCGCGTCCGTCCCCGTCGCCGTCGAGCCCGGTGTCGACCCAGACGGACTCCCGGACGGCGTCCGCGTACGAGTGGACGGGCCGTGACTCGGGTACGGCGGGCCCCGGCCGGGCCCCGGCGGGGGTCACCGCCCCCGCGAGGAGCGCGGCCGCGGCGGCGAGGACGAGGGTTCCGTAGGGCAGTCGGGCTCCGCGGGTTCTCCGCTTTCGCATCGGCATGGGCGGGAACGTACTCCGGTCGGCTCCCGCGCGACAGGGTGCCGGGACGGACGGGTGGGCCGGGCGTGTCGCGGGCGGCGGGGGTGGCCGGGTCGGGGCGAGGGGCGGATGAAGCGGGCGTTCCTGGGCGCAACGGGCGGTTCGTGTCGGCCGAATGGCGATCGTGTGACGGCGGGCCCTCTGGACGTGACGGTCCGTCGGGGCGCTGAATAGTGTCGCGAGCAAGGACCGACGCCCACCCGCGCGTCTTACGTGACTGATGACTTGGGGAGCACCCGTGCATCGCAGACTGATCGTCCCGAGCGCCCTCGCGGCCTCCGTCCTGCTGGTGATCCCGGCATCGGCGGCCGACTTCACTCCGGGTGCCCCGGGCATCGGCGACTCCTACTACCCCGCCAGCGGCAACGGCGGCTACGACGTCTCGCACTACGACCTGCGGCTGAAGTACCAGCCCGCGACCGACCTGCTGGAAGGGACGGCGACGATCCTCGCCACCACCCGGCAGAACCTGTCCCGGTTCAACCTGGATCTGGGGCTGAGGGCCGGTGAGGTCCGCGTGAACGGCCGCCCCGCCACGTTCACCACCTCCGGGGACCACGAGCTGGAGGTCACCCCGGCGGTCCCGCTGGAGAAGAACCGGGCGGTCTCGGTGGTCGTCCGGTACGCCGGGAAGCCCTCCCAGCTGAAGATAGGCGGCTGGACCGCCTGGCACCGCACCCCCGACGGCGGTGTGGCCGCGCAGGAGCC
>NZ_JAPSIW010001008.1 GCF_031178505.1 Streptomyces sp.
CATCACCACCGCGTGCGCCGGAGTGATCCCGAACTGCGCGCACTGAAGAGTCCGCCAGGCCCGGCGCAGCGCGGGCTTCACCATCGGACGCAAATTCCCCACCCCATTCGCGATCATGGAATGACGCCTCTCGTCGCTCCCGGGACGAGATTGCCCCGGCCCGCGCGAGAGCCGCCGAAAGTTGTCCACAGGCCGGAGGAATAGTCATTCGAATGCGACGCGGGCCGCCGGGGCAGGTCTTCTCGTGCCGTCGACGGGTAGCCTCGGGGAGATGCCCGCCGACCCGCAGCCCAGCGTGACCAGCCCACCGCCCCGGACCACGGCGAGCGGCCCGGTCGAGGTGCGCCGGAGCACCCGGCGCCGGAAGTCCGTCTCCGCCTACCGCGAGGGCGACCGGACGATCGTGCTGATCCCGGCCCGGATGTCCGAGGCCGAGGAGCGCCGCTGGGTGGCGGTGATGCTCGACAAGCTCGAGGCCAAGGAGAACCGGAACGTCCTCGGCGACCGGGAGCTGTCCGAGCGGGCGCTGCGCCTGTCGGAGCAGTTCTTCGGGGGCCGGGCCCGCCCCGCCTCCGTGCGGTGGGTGACCAACCAGAACACCCGCTGGGGCTCCTGCACGCCCTCCGAGGGCAGCATCCGCCTCTCCCACCGGCTCCAGGGCATGCCCGAGTACGTGGTCGACTACGTCCTCCTCCACGAGCTGGCCCATCTGCTCGTGCCCGGCCACGGGCCCGCCTTCTGGCGGCTCCTGGAGGCGTACCCGCGCACCGAGCGGGCGCGCGGCTACCTGGAGGGCGTGGTGGCCGCCGGGAGGCTGCCGCACCACGATGTCGCCGGTGAGGAATGATTTCGTACCGAAAACGTTCCAGCCTGTCTTGATGTCACCCCCAGCCGTTAGCCTGACGCGAGCAATCGCCATTCGGGATGGGGGACGGTCGTTACGTATGGCCAGGGAATTCCAACGCGGCCACAAGGCCAAGATCAGTGATCTGACCGCCGGGACGGATCTGTACGTGGGCGTGCAGATCGCGGCCCCGGGGCTGACCTTCGACATCAGCTGTTTCGGCCTCGACGCCGCGGAGCGGCTCTCGGACGACCGGTACTTCGTCTTCTTCAACCAGCCGAAGTCGCCGGAGGAGTCCATCCAGCTGCTCGGGGCGCAGGCCGGTGACACGGAGTCCTTCCGCGTCACCCTCGACCGGATCCCGCCGCACATCCACAAGCTGTCGTTCACCGCGACCATCGACGGCGCCGGCCAGATGTCCCAGATCGGCCCCGGCCATCTGCGGATCGTCGCGGGCGGCGAGGAGGTCGCGCGCTACTCTTTCACCGGCGCGGAGTTCTCCACCGAGCGCGCGGTGATGCTCGGCGACTTCTACCTGAAGGACGTGTGGCGGTTCGCCGCCGTCGGTCAGGGCTTCGACGGTGGCCTGGAAGCGCTCCTGCGGAACTTCGGCGGCGAGGTCGCCGAGGAGGTGCCCGCCGCGCAGGCCCCGGCGCCCGGTTTCGCCCCGCCGCAGCAGGCGTCCGCGCCGCCGGTCTTCGGTGCTCCCGCCGCCCCGCCCGCCCCGGTCCCCGCGCCCGCGTTCGGCGCACCCCAGGCCCCGCCCCAGGCGCCCCCGCCCGCCCCGGTCCCGCCGGTCCCCGCACCCGTCCCGTCCGCCCCCGCGCCTCCCGTCCACGCGACGCCCACGATGGCGGCCCCCCTGGCCCCCGCGCAGGTCCCGCCCCCCGTGGCGCCCGCCGCCCCCGGCCCCTACGGACAGCCACCGGCGCCCGGCCCCTACGGGCAGCCGCAGCCCGCCCCGTACGGTCACGTCCCCGGGCAGACCCCGCCGCACGGCGCCCCCTACG
>NZ_JAPSIW010000310.1 GCF_031178505.1 Streptomyces sp.
CGCCGAGCGCGGGATCACCCCCGCCCTGTGGGTACGGGACGAGTCCGCGGCGCCCGACGACGGCACGGCCCGCATGACGGACAAGGCCGGCGCCACCCCGGAGCTGCTCGCCGCCGTCGAGGCCCTGCCGCCCGCCGCCGACACCCCCGACGTGGACGAGACCCGCGCGGTCTCGCCCGAGGACAGCTACGGCCTGCGCCGCCTGTTGCGCGGCTTCGGCCTGCCGCTGCTGGTCAGCCTCGGCCTGGTCGCCGCCGACGCGGGCGCCGGCCTGCTGCTGCCGGTGCTCATCCGGCACGGCATCGACGAGGGCGTCAACCGGCTCGCCCTCGGGGCCGTCTGGGCGGCCTCGGCGCTCGCCCTCCTCACCGTGCTCGTGCAGTGGGCCGCGCAGACCGCGGAGATCCGCATGACCGGCCGCACCGGCGAACGGGTCCTCTACGCGCTGCGCCTGAAGATCTTCGCCCAGCTCCAGCGGCTCGGCCTGGACTACTACGAGCGCGAGCTCACCGGCCGGATCATGACCCGGATGACGACCGATGTGGACGCCCTGTCGACCTTCCTCCAGACGGGCCTGGTCACCGCCTTCGTCTCCCTCGTCACGTTCTTCGGGATCATGGTCGCGCTGCTGGTGCTCGACCTCCAGCTCGCCCTGGTCGTCTTCGCGACCCTGCCGGTCCTCGCCGTCGCCACGTACTTCTTCCGCCGCTCCAGCGTGAAGGCGTACGAGCTGGCGCGTGAGCGGATCAGCGTCGTCAACGGCGACCTCCAGGAGTCCGTCGCCGGACTCCGGATCGTGCAGGCCTTCCGCCGCGAGCGGTCGGGCGCCGAGCGCTTCCGGGCGCACAGCGACGCGTACCGCGACGCCCGTGTGCGCGGTCAGTGGCTGATCTCGGTCTACTTCCCGTTCGTGACGCTGCTGTCCTCGGTCGCCGCCGCGGCCGTGATGATCGTCGGCGCGCACCGGATCCAGGCCGGCACCCTCACCACCGGCGCGCTCGTCGCCTACCTGCTCTACATCGACCTCTTCTTCGCCCCGGTCCAGCAGCTCTCCCAGGTCTTCGACGGCTACCAGCAGGCGGCCGTCTCCCTGAAGCGGATGCAGGAACTGCTCCAGGAGCCCACCTCCACGGCCCCCGCCGCCGACCCGCGCCCGGTGCGGAAGCTGCGGGGCGAGATCGCCTTCGAGAACGTGTCCTTCGCGTACGGGGCGGGCGACGGTGCCGGTGCGGGCGCCGGCGAGGACACCGCGCTCAGCGGGATCGACCTGCGCATCCCGGCCGGGCAGACCGTCGCCTTCGTCGGTGAGACCGGTGCCGGCAAGTCGACGCTGGTCAAACTGGTCGCCCGGTTCTACGACCCCACGTCGGGCCGCGTCACCGCCGACGGCACCGACCTGCGGGACCTGGACCTCACCGCGTACCGGCACCGGCTCGGCGTCGTCCCGCAGGAGGCGTACCTCTTCCCCGGTACCGTCCGGGACGCCATCGCCTACGGGCGGCCGGACGCCACCGACGCCGAGGTGGAGGCGGCCGCGCGGGCGGTCGGCGCCCACGACATGATCGCCACGCTCGACGGCGGCTACCTGCACGAGGTCGCCGAGCGCGGCCGGAACCTGTCGGCCGGGCAGCGGCAGCTCATCGCCCTGGCCCGCGCCGAGCTGGTCGACCCGGACGTGCTGCTCCTCGACGAGGCCACGGCCGCCCTGGACCTGGCCACCGAGGCCCAGGTCAACCAGGCCACCGACCGGCTCGCCGGCCGCCGCACGACCCTGGTCGTCGCCCACCGCCTCACCACGGCGGCACGCGCGGACCGGGTGGTCGTCATGGACCACGGCCGGATCGCGGAGGACGGCACCCACGACGACCTCCTCGCACGCGGCGGCCGGTACGCGGAGCTGTGGCGGACCTTCATCGGCGAGGAGGCGGAGCAGCTCGGCGAACGGGTCTGACAGGGGTCGGACCGGGCGGGCCGGGGAGCCGTCCGGGGCCCCGGCCCCCGGGGCGCGGGGGTCGCGCGTGGGCCGGGGCCCGGGAGCCGTCCGGGGCCCCGGCCCCCGGTCGCGGGGGTCCGCCTCGGACCCTGGGCCGGGTCCGCCACCGGCCTCCGACTCGGCTGTGGCCTCCTGAGGCGCCTCACCCGGCCCCGGGCCGGGCGCCGGGACGTCGGCGGAGGCAACCATTCCGGGATCGCGCGCGTCGTACGGCCGTACGAGGAGACTCCCGGGAGGGGAACGCATGACCACGGACCCGACCGCCCGGCGCGGCCGAACACGCCCGCCGCGCGCCCGCGCGGCCTCCGAGGACGGAGCCGCCGGAGGACCCGCCCGCACCGGGGTGCGCACAGGGCCGGGTGCCCCGCCCGGCGGCCGCGGCCCCACCCGTACCGCCGCGCCTTCCCGTACCGGAATCAGGGTCTTCGGCCGGGTTCTGGTCGCCGTCCTCGCGACCGTCGCGCTGCTCGTGCTCCCGGGGCCCGGGACCGGGGGCGCCACCGCCGAGGCGCTGTCCGTGTGCCAGGGGCGTCCGGCCAAGACCGTCTCCTTCGCCACCGGCGAGCTCCGCCTCTACCGGACCCGTCACTACGTCTGTGCCGTCACCGTCGCCAAGCGCCCCGGCACCCGCCGCCCGATGAGCGTCTCGCTCCAGCCGCGCGGTGGACGGCCCGCCGTCCGCGCGGGCCGGTTCGACCGGCAGGCCGGCCCCGTCACCGTCCATGCCCTCAACCGCTGTGTCCGCGCGAGCGGCTGGGTCGCCGGCCGGGGTGCGGGCACCGGCTGGACCCTCTGCTGACCCGGCCCGCGCGGCGGAAAGTCCCGGAGATCCGCGAGTAAGGAGCAACTGGGTCTGGCGGTCCCCACGTTCGCCCCGCTAGGTTCGCGACACCGTTGTGAACCAAGGGGAGGGTGAATGCGCAAGTCGCTCGGATGGGTGCTGTCGCTTTCGGTGCTCATAGGCACCGTGGGTACGGCCGGCGTGGCTACCGCCGCGGACTCGGACACCGGCAGCAGGGCCGTCGCCGACTCGCAGAGCACGGACATCAAGGACCGCATCCTGGCCATTCCCGGGATGAGCCTGATCGAGGAGAAGCCGTACGCCGGCTACCGCTTCTTCGTCCTGGAGTACGTCCAGCCGGTCGACCACCGCCGCCCGTGGGCCGGCACCTTCAAGCAGCGGCTCTCCGTCCTGCACAAGGACACGGAGCGCCCGACCGTCTTCCGCACCAGCGGCTACGGACTGAGCACCACCCCCGGCAGGGCCGAGCCGACGCGGATCGTCGACGGCAACCAGGTCTCGATGGAGTACCGCTTCTTCACGCCGTCCCGCCCGCAGCCGGCCGACTGGTCCAAGCTCGACATCTGGCAGGCCGCCAGCGACCAGCACCGCATCTTCACCGCCCTGAAGAAGATCTACGGCAAGAACTGGATCTCCACCGGCGGCTCCAAGGGCGGCATGACGGCCACCTACTACGAGCGCTTCTACCCGCGCGACATGGACGGCGTCGTCGCCTACGTGGCCCCCAACGACGTGGTCAACAAGGAGGACTCGGCCTACGACCGGTTCTTCGAGAACGTCGGCACCAAGGAGTGCCGCGACCGGCTCAACTCCCTCCAGCGCGAGGCCCTGATCCGCCGCGCGCCGCTCCAGAAGAAGTACAAGGAGTGGGCCGAGACCGAGGGCGCCACCTTCAACACGGTCGGCTCGCTCGACAAGGCGTACGAGGCCGTCGTCCTCGACTTCGTGTGGGGCTTCTGGCAGTACCACGGCCTGGACGCCTGCGACAGCATCCCGGACGCGAAGACCGCGAGCGACGACGCCGTCTACGAGACCGTCGACACCTACTCGGGCTGGTCCGCCTACACCGACCAGGGCCTGGAGTACTACACGCCGTACTACTACCAGGCGGCCACCGAGCTCGGCTCGCCCACCATCCGGCAGCCCCACCTGGACGGCCTGAGCCGCTACGGCTACCAGCCGGCGAGCAGCTTCGTGCCGCGCGAGATCCCGATGCGGTTCAAGCCGTGGGTCATGCGCGACATCGACGACTGGGT
This sequence comes from Streptomyces sp., assembly GCF_031178505.1. Lineage (GTDB taxonomy): Bacteria > Actinomycetota > Actinomycetes > Streptomycetales > Streptomycetaceae > Streptomyces > Streptomyces gulbargensis. The sequence continues at coordinate 4,052 of NZ_JAPSIW010000310.1, forward strand.
CCGTAAGAACGCGAACCGGATGATGTTCGTCAACGGCCAGAACGACCCGTGGAGCGCCGAACCGTTCCGCCTCGGCAAGGGCACGCGCGACAGCTACGTGTTCACGGCGCCGGGCGCCAACCACGGCGCGAACGTCGCCGGCCTGACCGACGCCGAGCGTGAGCGGGCCACCGCCCGCATCCTCGCCTGGGCCGGAGTACCCGCCCCGGCGGTCGAGGCCGCGCAGCCGCTGGCGCGCTTCGACGCCCGCCTCGACAAGGTGGTCGACGAGGACCGGACCCGCGAGCACGGCCTGCGCCCGTAGGCAGGAAGTACGCGAGGGCGGGGTGCGCCCGGCGGCCGTGACCGCCGGGCGCACCCCGCCACGCGCCCCCGCTCAGCGGGTGTACGAGAGCCCGTGGCCCACCGGGTAGAGCACTTCCGCCGGGTTCCGCGCGCTCTGCACCGGCACGGGCAGCCGGCCCCGCGGCCGGGCGCGCCCGGCCATCACCCGTACCGCGGCGCGCAGTTCGACGTCGGTCCAGGAGTACGCGGCCAGCGTCGCCCGCTGCCCGGAGATCCGCGCGATGTCGTACGGGTTGCGGATCGCGATCGTCACCACGGGCACCCCGGTGGCGACCAGCCGGTCCACGAGGGTGCGCTGCGGACTGCTCGCCGAGACGTTGTACGTCCCCACGACGACCACGTCCTTGCCCGCGGCCGCCGCCACCGCCTCCTCGATCCGCGCGGCCGTGGGGGTGATCCCGGTGGAGAGCGCGGTCGCGGTGAAGCCCAGCTCGCGCAGGGCCGTCGCGAGGACGGCGGTCGGCGGACCCGTCGTACCGGAGGGGGAGGCCGGGTCGGCGCCGACGACCAGGACCGAGCCGTGGGTGTCCGGACTCAGCGGCAGGAAACCGTCCTCGTTGAGGAGCAGGGTGGTGGTCGCCTCCGCGATCCGGTCGGCGTGCGCGCGGTGCGCGGCCGTGCCGACCACCCGCTCTACCCCTGCCCGCGTGGTGTACGGCTGCCGGAACAGGCCCAGCTTCGCCTTCAGCCGCAGGATCCGCAGGATCGATTCGTCCAGCCGGTCCTCCGTCAGCTCACCCTCCCGGACGGCCCGCACGACCGCGTTCCACGCCACGTCCAGCTTCGGCGGGTTGAGCAGCTGGTCCACGCCCGCCTTCAGCGCCAGCACCGGCACCCGGTCGTCCCCGTACTTGGTGCGCACCCCCTCCATGCCCAGGGAGTCGGTCACCACCACGCCGTCGTAGCCGAGCCGTTCGCGCAGGATGCCGGTGAGGATCGGCCGGGAGAGGGTGGCCGGGTCCTCGCTGGGGTCGAGGGCGGGCACGACGATGTGCGCGGTCATGATCGAGTCGATGCCGGCGGCGATCGCCGCCTCGAACGGCGGGGCGTCCAGCTCGGCCCACTGCGCCGGGGTGTGGGTGATGGTGGGCAGCCCGTAGTGGCTGTCGACGGCGGTGTCGCCGTGCCCGGGGAAGTGCTTGGAGGTCGCCGCTACCCCGGCCCGCTGGTAGCCCTTGACCTGGGCGGCGACCAGCCCGGCGACCGCCCGCGGGTCGGAGCCGAAGGAGCGGACGCCGATGACCGGGTTGGCCGGGTTGACGTTGACGTCCGCGACGGGGGCGTAGTTCTGCCGGATGCCGAGGGCGGCCAGTTCGGCCCCCGCGATCTGCGCGGCCTTACGGGCGTTCGCGAGCGAGCCGCCGGCGCCCAGGGCCATCGCCCCGGGCAGCAGGGTGGCGGGCTCGCCGACCCGGCAGACGATGCCGTGCTCCTGGTCGGTGGAGATGAGCACCGGCACCGGGGTGGGCCCGGCGAGGGCGGCCCGCTGGATGCCGTTGGACAGCTCGGCGATCTGCTGCGGGTCCCGGGTGTTGTGGGCCCAGCTGAAGTAGATGACGCCGCCGACGTGGTAGCGCTCGATCAGCTCGGCGGCGGTGCGGACGCCGATCTCCTTGAGGTTGGCGTCGATGTCGGCCTGGTCCGGCGCGGTCGCCGAATGGCCGTACACCCGCATGACGAACAGCTGGCCGACCTTCTCCTCCAGGGACATGCGGTCGATGATCCGGCGCAGCCGGTCGTCGGTCCCGGCATGGGCCACGGGGGCGGTGGCGCCGGTGACGGCGGCGGCCGCGGCGGCGGCCGTGACGGTGAGCAGGGTGCGCCGCGAGGGCGCGGCGGCGGGGGAGGGGGAGACGGGGAGGGAGGGGGAGGCGGAAGTCGAGGGGGCGGGGGCGGGGGCGCGGTGGTGCACTGATGCTCCTTCCGGCCGTGCGAGGTTGAAGGAAACTTCCAAGGTGTCACGGATAGCCCGAAAGTAACTGCCAGGTCAAGGATCCGCGCACGAATCGCCGTCGGGCCACCCGGCGCGCCCGGCACCCGCCCGCGCGTCCCCGATTCCCGGCCGGCTCGGACCGCCCGCCCCCGCCCGGCCGGCTCGGACACCCACCCCCGCCCGGCCGCTCGGACCACCCGCCTCCGCCCGGCCGGCTCGGACCGGCCGCCCCACCCGGCTCGGACCACCCGTCTCCGCCCGCCCGCCCCCGCCCGGTCGGGACCGCCCGGCTCAGACCGGTGAGGCGACCGAGGGCCAGAGCTCCTGGAGCGTCCGGACCGTCTCCCGGATCGCCGGGCGTCGCGCCGCGCCCGTCCGCCACATGGCGCGCAGCCGGCGCATCGGCATCGGGTCGAGCCCGACCGGCACCACGTCCGGTGGCAGCGCCCCGCGCCCGAGCCGGGGTACGAGCGCGATCCCGAGTCCCGCCGCCACCAGCGCCACCTGCGTGTGGTTCTCCTCGGCCTGGTGCACGATCAGCGGCTCGTAACCGGTGGCCCGCAGGGTCCGGATCAGCCAGCCGTGGCAGACGGTCCCCGGCGGCTGTGAGATCCACCGCTCGGCCGCCAGCTCCTCCCGCCGCACCGACTCCCGCTCGGCCAGCGGATGGTCGCGGTGCACCAGGATGTCGCACAGGTCGTCGCCGATGACGGCCTGTTCCACCCCCGGAGGGGCGGGAAGCGGCGCGATGTCCCAGTCGTGCGCCACGGCCAGGTCGATCACGCCCCGCGCCACCAGGTCGACCGAGAGGTGCGGGTCCACCTCGGACAGGCGCGCGTCCAGATCCGGGTGGAGGCGGGCCAGCTCCGCCAGCGCCCGGGGCATCAGCCCCCGGGCCGCGCTCGCGAAGCAGCCGATCGCCAGGCGCCCGGCGGGCCGGCCGCGCCGCTCCTCCAGGCGCACCTCCGCCTCCTCCACGAGCGACAGCAATTCGCGCGCCGTGGAGGCCAGTTGGTGAGCGTCGTCGGTGAGCCTGACGCCCCGCCCGCTGCGTTCCAGCAGGGTCGTACGGGTCTCGCGCTCCAGCTTGGCGATCTGCTGCGAGACGGCCGAGGGGGTGTAGCCGAGGGCGGCGGCAGCGGCGCCGACGCTGCCGTGGACGGCGACGGCGTGCAGGGCGCGCAGACGGCCGAGATCGAGCACGGTGACTCCCGTCCGGGACCGGGGACATGGATGAAGCGCTGCTTCAT
>NZ_JAPSIW010001009.1 GCF_031178505.1 Streptomyces sp.
CGGGCGTTCAGGTCACTGCTTCTGCTGCTGCGCCGCGATGGACTTGCGCACCTCGTCCATGTCCAGGTTCCGCGCCTGACCGATGACGTCCTCCAGGGCGGCCTCGGGGAGCGCCCCGGGCTGGGCGAAGACGGCGACCTTGTCCCGCACGATCATCAGCGTCGGAATGGAACGGATCTCGAACGCGGCCGCCAGCTCCTGCTGCGCCTCGGTGTCCACCTTCGCGAAGACCAGGTCCTGGTGACGCTCGGAGGCGGCCTCGAAGACGGGGCCGAACTGACGGCACGGACCGCACCACGAAGCCCAGAAGTCGATGAGGACGAAGTCGTTCTCGGTGACGACCTCGTCGAAGTTGTCCTTGGTGAGCTCTACGGTGCTCATGCTTCCTGCCTCTCGGTCTCCGGTGGTGTCCTCACGGTCCCCTGGGGACACGCCCCGCACAACGGCGTATCCGGTCGCGCTATTCCGGCGGCCTCCACCAGACTGGGGCCATGACACGAACGGTGACGGACACCCCCGGTGACGGACAGCGGTACGAGCACACCTACGACGTGGTGGTCGTCGGCGCGGGCCCGGTCGGCGAGAACGTGGTCGACCGGGTGCGGGCCGCGGGCCTGAGCGCGGCGATCGTCGAGAGCGAACTGATCGGAGGCGAGTGCTCGTACTGGGCGTGCATGCCCAGCAAGGCGCTGCTCCGCCCGGCCCTCGCCCGCTCCGACGCCCGCAAGGTCCCCGGCCTGCGGGGGTCCGTCGAGGGGCCGCTCGACGCGCGGGAGGTCCTCGCGCACCGGGACGCCACCGTCGGCCACTGGAAGGACGGCGGCCAGGTGGACTGGCTCGACTCGATCGGCGTCGGCGTCCACCGGGGCCACGGGCGGCTCGACGGCCCCCGCAGGGTCACCGTCACCCGCCCCGACGGCGGGCGTGAGGTCCTCACCGCCCGCCACGCCGTCGCCGTCTGCACCGGCAGCCGCGCCCTCCTGCCCGACCTGCCGGGTCTGGCGGACGCCCGCCCCTGGACCAGCCGGGAGGCCACCAGCGCGGACCGGGTGCCCGGCCGGCTGATCGTGGTCGGCGGCGGCGTGGTCGGCGTGGAGATGGCCACCGCCTGGCAGGCCCTCGGGTCCCGGGTGACGATGCTGGTACGGGGCGGGGGACTGCTGCCGCGCATGGAGGCGTTCGTCGGGGAACACGTCGCCGAGGCCCTGACGGCGCGCGGCGCCGACATCCGTACCGGCGCCTCGGTCTCCGCCGTGGAACGCGACGGGGACTCCGGACCCGTGACCGTCATCCTGGAGGACGGCACCCGGATCGAGGGCGACGAGGTGCTGTTCGCCACCGGCCGGGCCCCGCGCACCGACGACCTCGGCCTGGAGACCGTCGGCCTCGAACCGGGCTCCTGGCTCGACGTCGACGACAGTCTGAAGGTGTCCGGGAGCGACTGGCTCTACGCCGTCGGCGACGTCAACCGGCGCGCGCTCCTCACCCACCAGGGGAAGTACCAGGCCCGGATCGCGGGCGCGGCCATCTCCGCCCGCGCGAGCGGAAGCACCGACCTCGACACGGGCCGCTGGGGTGCCCACGCCGCCACCGCCGACCACGCGGCCGTGCCCCAGGTGGTGTTCTCGGACCCGGAGGCGGCGGCCGTGGGGCTCACACTCGCGGAGGCCGAACGGGCCGGGCACCGCGTCCGGGCCGTGGACCTCGACATGACGCAGGTCGCAGGCGCCGGCCTGTACGCGGACGGCTACCGGGGTCACGCCCGCATGGTCGTCGACCTCGAACGCGAGATCGTGCTCGGCGCCACCTTCGTGGGGCCCGGCATCGGCGAACTCCTCCACTCGGCCACCG
>NZ_JAPSIW010001010.1 GCF_031178505.1 Streptomyces sp.
GGCGACCTGCGCGGGCGGTGCGGGCTGACAGGGACGAGCCGACCGGCCCGCACCGCTCGCGCGGCCGGAGACGGGCCGACGGACGCGGCCGGGTCGGCGCGACCGGGGCACGGCCCGCCTGCCGGTTCCCTCCGGCCGTCGCGAGGACCGGAAACGGCCGCGGTCAGTCCCGTCGCCGCTCCCCGTCCGCGCATGGGGGCGCGACGCCGGGGTACTCGGCACGCGATCACCTTCGCCGCCGCGCGGGGGCCGGCGCGAGAACGCGCGCCCGCCCCCGTACCGGTGCGGACCAGTCCGTCGATGGGAGAGATGCCATGATCGCCACCAGTCCTCCAGCCGTCCCGCTCGCAGCCTCCGGTTCGTCCTCGATGCTGATGCCGCTCGTCGGGATCGCGGTGGTCCTGGTGCTCATCGCGGCGTTCTGGTGGGGGAGCAGGCGGGTCGCCCGCAGGCGTCGTCCCGTGGGACCGGTCCAGCCGCCGGCCGCCACGCGGCGGGAGGAGGGCACGCGATGAAGAAGACGGCGATCTTCTACAAGCCCGTCTCCCTGACCGTCGGCACCGCGGGCGGCCTGCTGGCCGGAGCGGCCTTCAAGCGGGTGTGGCGGCTCCTCGGCCATGACGACACCGACGCGCCCAGCGCCACCGACGAGGACCGGAAGTGGGGCGAGGTGCTGCTGGCGGCGGCGATCCAGGGCGCGATCTTCGCCCTGGTGAAGGCCGCCATCGACCGGGGCGGGGCCACCGCCGTGCGCCGGGTCACCGGCGCCTGGCCCACCTGAGCACGCCCCTCGCACCGTACGAGCCCCCGGACACGATGCGTCCGGGGGCTTTCGGTGTCCCGGGCGCCATGACTCCTGCGGGGCGCGGGGCGCACCTCTCGCCGTGCCGTCCCGCCCCCCGGTCCGTGGTGCCGTGTCGCCGCGCCGGTCGGACACCTCCGGACCACCGGGGAACGGGCGCGGGAGACCCCCCGGACAGGGCTTCGCCCCGCACACGCTTCGGTGTGCGGGGCGAAGGGTGCCCGGGAGCCCGAGAATGTCCGGCCCCCGTCCTGGGCGTGCGGCCCTGAGGGTGCGGGGCCGCGCGGTGAGGGCCCGCGGGGCGGGCCCTCACGACTGTCAGGCGTGGTGCGTGCGACGGCCCGCGACGGCGCGGTAGATCAGCAGAAGGATGATGGAACCGATGATGGCGGCCACCCATGTCGAGAGCTCGAAGAACCCGTCCACGGCCTCGACGCCGAAGATCACCTTGCCCAGCCAGCCTCCGAGCAGGCCGCCCGCCACACCGATGAGGGTCGTGACGACCAGCCCGCCAGGATCCCGGCCGGGCGTGAGTGCCTTCGCGATGAGCCCGGCCAGCAGCCCGATGACGACCCAGGCGATGATTCCCATGATGTGCCTCGTCTCCTTCGAGTTCTGCGTTGTGCCTCCCTCTCCGGGTGGACCCGAACAGCGTTTCTAAACCCTCCGGCCTCGCGGAAGGCGCGGCGTTCGGCGGCCGAGCGGCCCGGAGCGAGGCGTTCCGGGCCGAGTACGATGCGCGCGAAGATCGTCGTACGCATGAACGAAAGGGCGTCCGCGCCGCCATGTCCGGCTCCCCGAGCTCCGCGCCCCTCCCGCCCGCCTCCTCACCGTCGCCCTGGTGGCGGACGGGCACCGCACGGGTGGTGGCGATCGCCGCCGTGCCGTTGGCCGGGCTGCTGAACGACCGCCTGGGTAGCGTGACCCTGCTGGTCGCCCTGGTGCTGCTGTGGTGGCGCAGCCCCTGGCCGAAGCGGGGCCGTTTCGTCGCCTCGGTGGTGGCCGCTGCCCTCCTCGGGGCCGTCCTGCCCGATCGGCCGGCGCC
>NZ_JAPSIW010000311.1 GCF_031178505.1 Streptomyces sp.
AGGCGCAGGCCGCGCTGATGGCGGGTGAGATCGCGCTGGAGGGGGACGGCGGGGGCGGCGGCCGGGACCTCGCCGAGGTCGTCGCCGACGACGAGCCGGTCACGGACGAGGGCGAGGGGCACGTCGGAGCCCTCGCAGAGGACGGCGCGGACGGCGTCGGTGGTCTCCTCGAGCCCGGGGAGCGGCCGGCCGCGTAGGGCGGCGAGGGTCTCGGCGAGGCGGACGGCCTCGATGACGTGGGCGGTGGAGACCGGGTGGTCCTCGGCCCTGAGGAGGCCGGCGACCTTGGTCATCCACCGTTCGACCGGGCGGTCGGGGGCGGCGAAGAGGTGCCCGTACCAGCCGGGCGCCTCGATGCCGGCGCCGTAACCGGAGCGGCGGGCGAGCCTGCGGTGGGTCCAGGGGACCCAGGTCAGCTCGGTCTTCACCTTGGGCAGACCCTTGAGCAGGGCCCGGTCTGCGGTGGCGGTGGTCCGCCGGGCGAGTGCGGGGACGTGCCAGGCGCCGCAGACGACGGCGACGGCCTCCCCGAACTCCTTGCGGGCCTCGCGCAGCCGCAGCCGCATGTGGGCCTCGCGGACCGGGTCGCGGGGGTGGCCGCCGTCGCCGTGCGCCTCGCGGACGGCGCCCATGGCCTCGGCGAGCGCCGCGAAGGGGGCGAGGGGGTCGCCGCCGCCCCGGAGTTCCACGGCGTCCTCCCACCAGCGCTCGGCGTCCTCGTGTCCGGCGGCGCGGGCGAGTTCGGCGAGCGGGTCGACGCGGGCGCCGCCGTCGGCGGACTCCTCGTCGTCGCGCCAGGTGGGGTCGGAGGCGGCGAGGGTGTGGGCGGCGGGCAGGTCGATGAACCGGACCGCGGCCCCCCGGTCGAGTGCCCAGCGGATCGCGACCCACTCGGGCGAGAACGCGGCCAGCGGCCAGAAGGCGGCGCGGCCCGGGTCGTCGACGGCGTGGGCGAGCAGGGCGACAGGCGGCCGCATCGCGGGGTCGGCGGCGAGGGCGACGAGCGCGTCCGCCTCGGCGGGCCCCTCGATGAGGACGGCCTCGGGCCGGGCGGCGTCGAGCGCGGCCCGTACGCCCCGGGCGGAGCCGGGTCCGTGGTGCCGCACGCCGAGCAGCAGCGGTCGGCCGTCCCGTTCGCTCGGGGCCGTGGCGGTGGGCGGGGGGCCGGCGGGTGCGGTGAGGGTGGGGGGCGTCATGCGCTCACCTCGCGGCAGGCGCGGTAGAAGTCCTTCCAGCCGTCCCGTTCCCTGACCACCGTCTCCAGGTACTCCTGCCAGATGACCTGGTCGGCGGCGGGGTCGCGGACCACCGCGCCGAGGATGCCGGCGGCGACGTCACCGGGGCGCAGCACGCCGTCGCCGAAGTGGGCGGCGAGGGCGAGGCCGCCGGTGACGACGGAGATGGCCTCGGCGGTGGAGAGGGTGCCCGAGGGGGACTTGAGCCTGGTGCGCCCGTCGGTGGTGACGCCGTCGCGCAGTTCGCGGAAGACGGTGACGACCCGGCGGATCTCCTCCACGCCCTCCGGGACGGCGGGGAGCTTCAGGGAGCGGCCGAGCTGCGCGACGCGCCGCGTGACGATGTCGACCTCGGCGTCGGCGGTGGCGGGCAGCGGCAGCACCACCGTGTTGAAGCGGCGGCGCAGCGCGCTGGAGAGTTCGTTGACCCCCCGGTCGCGGTCGTTGGCGGTGGCGATCAGGTTGAACCCGGGGACGGCCTGGACCTCCTCGCCGAGTTCGGGAACGGGCAGCGTCTTCTCGGACAGGATCGTGATGAGGGTGTCCTGGACGTCCGCGGGGATGCGGGTGAGCTCCTCCACGCGGGCCGTCATGCCCTGGGCCATGGCGCGCATGACCGGGCCGGCCACGAGGGCGGCGCGGCTGGGGCCCTCGGCGAGGAGCCGGGCGTAGTTCCAGCCGTACCGGATGGCCTCCTCGGGGGTGCCGGCTGTGCCTTGGACGAGGAGGGTGGAGTCGCCGCTGACGGCGGCGGCGAGGTGCTCGGAGACCCACGTCTTGGCGGTGCCGGGGACGCCGAGCAGGAGGAGCGCCCGGTCGGTGGCGAGGGTGGTGACGGCGACCTCGACGATGCGGCGCGGTCCCACGTACTTGGGGGTGATCACGGTGCCGTCGGGGAGCGTGCCGCCGAGGAGGTAGGTGGCGACGGCCCAGGGCGAGAGGCGCCAGCGGGCGGGCCGGGGCCGGTCGTCGGCGGCGGCGAGCGCGGTGAGTTCGTGGGCGAAGGCGTGTTCCGCGTGGGGCCGCAGGGCTTCCGTGGCGGGCCCCGGGGCGGCCGGAGCGGTGTCCTGCGCGGCGCCGGTCAGGGGCTGCGGGATGGTTTCGGGCACGGTCATGGGTCCCCCTCCAGATCGTTCGACCTGCTGTGCGATCCACGGTGCACCATGCCACTGACAATCGACCGTCTCCGCAGGTCGGACGCGGTTTCGTGGGGGTGTGGAGAAGTGGCGCCGGGGCGTTGTCAGTGGCGGCCTCTACGGTCGGTGACATGAATGCCATGGGGGTGCTCGGGACGGCCGGGCAGGTGCTGGCGCTGGCTCCTGACGAGGCCTCACGCCGGGCGGGGAGCAAGCTGGCCACGGCCGCGTCGTGGTCCGGGACGGGCCGCGGCGAGGGGGCGGTGTGGGGTCTGTGCGCGGGCAGCGGCAGGACGCCCTACCGGACGGTCGTGGACGGCACGGGGCCCGCCTACCGGTGCAGTTGTCCGAGCCGCAAGTTTCCGTGCAAGCACGCGCTGGGCCTGCTGCTGCTCGCCGCTTCGGACGGGGCCGCGGTGCCGGAGGGGGCGGCGCCCGACTGGGCCGGGGAGTGGCTCGCGGGGCGGCGCGACCGTGCGGCGCCGGCCGACCGGCGGGACGCGCCGGACGGCCCGGCCGGCCCCGGCGCGGCACGCCGGCGCGCGGAGCGCAGGGCGGCCCGGATCACCGCGGGCGCCGAGGAGTTGGAGCGGCGCCTCGCGGACCTGCTGCGGGGTGGTCTCGCGGCGGCCGGGCAGGGGGGGTACGGCCTGTGGGAGGAGACCGCGGCGCGGATGGTCGACGCCCAGGCGCCGGGGCTCGCGGGCCGGGTCCGGGAGCTGGCCGCGATACCGGGTACCGGACCCGGCTGGCCGGTGCGGCTCCTGGAGGAGTGCGCCCTGACCCATCTTCTCGACCGGGCCTGGCTGTCGTCCGACCGGCTGCCCGCCCCGCTCGCGGCGACGGTACGGACCCGGGTGGGCCTCACCGCGCCCGCCGACGGAGCTCCGGTGCGGGACCGGTGGCTCGTCCTCGCCCAGTACGACACGGCCGACGGCCGGCTGACCACCCGTCGCATCTGGCTGTACGGCACGGGGACCGGCCGGACGGCGCTGCTGCTGTCCTACGGCGCGGCCGGGCGGGCGCCGGGCCTGGCGTTCCCGGTGGGCGGGGTGCTGGCCGGTGAGCTCACCCCGTACGCGGGTTCGGGCGGACTGCGGGCCGAGCCGGGCGAGCGGTTCGAACCGGTGGACGTGCCGGCCGCACCGCCGCCCGGAGTGCCGGTGGGCCGGGCCCTCGACACGTACGGCCGGATGCTGGGCGAGGACCCGTGGCTCGAGTCCTGGCCCGTGACCCTCGGCCAGGTGGTGCCGGCGCAGGCGGAGTACGGCTGGCAGCTGGCCGACGCCGACGGCCGCGAGGCCCTTCCCCTGACCGCCGCCGCCCGGTCCCGCGCCGGCCTGTGGCGCCTCGTCGCCCTGTCCGGCGGAGCTCCGGTGACCGTCTTCGGCGAATGCGGCCACGGGGGCTTCTCCCCTCTGGCCGCCTGGTCCCCGGAGTGCCCGCACGAGACGGTCCCGCTCGTATGACCCCCCGCACCGATCCCCCACCGCCCGGAGGAGCCCGATGGACACGACCGCACCGACGACCGTGACGACGGAGCCGGCCGGGACGGCCCCTTCCGGGTCCGGGCCGGGTGCCCCGCCCCGGCCCTCCGAGACGGAGGTGTGGGAGGCGCTGGTCGCCTCCGCGCTGCTGGGGACGGACCGGCCCTCTCCGGGACGTGGGGGCGGTGCGGCGGCCGGGGCACCGTCGGGGGCCGTGTCCGACGCCGCCGCGCTGCTCGACACCGCCGCGCTGCACACCGTGCGGCGCAGGGCGGGGCTGCTGCCCGGGCCGGCCGCTCCGCGTCCGCAACCCGCTCCGGAGGACGGGCGCCCGGCCCTGCCCGGGGCGGCCCGCCGCCGGCTGGAGCAGCTGCTGGCGGGCCGGGTGGCGCCCTCGCCCGCCGGGGGGCGCCGCGGTACCGCGCCCGACCTCGCCGAACTGCTCCCGCAGTGGCTGGCGCTGGCCGTGGAGCGCGGCTACAAGGGACCATCGGCCACCCTGCCGGCTCTGCTGGACGCGGCGCGGGCACGGACCGACCTGCGACCGCAGGCGCTCGCCCTCGCCGGGCCGCGCGGGCTGTGGCTGGCGCGCCTCAACCCGGACTGGCGGTTCGCCCTCCGGGGCGCCGGGGCGGGCGGAAGCCTGCCGGACCCGGCGGACCGGGAGGCCGTCCTCGCCCTGTGGGAGGAGGGTCTGTTCGCGGAGCGGGTCGCCCTGCTCGGAGCCGTACGGGCGGCCGACGCGGCGGCCGGGCGGGCGCTCCTGGCCTCCACCTGGGCCACCGAGCGGGCGGAGGACCGCCTGATGTTCCTGGACTCGCTGCGGGCGGGGCTGTCCGACGCGGACGAGGAGTTCCTGGAGGCCGCTCTCGCCGACCGGAGCCGTAACGTGCGGGCCACCGCCGCCGAGTTGCTGTCGGCCCTGCCCCGTTCGGCGCTCGCGGGCCGGATGGCCGGCCGGGCGGCGAGCTGTGTCGTCCTCGACCGGACGGCCGACACGCCGACGGTCGTGGTGGAGGCCCCGCACGAGTGCGACGAGGGCATGCGCAGGGACGGGGTCGTACCGCATCCGCCGTCCGGGCGGGGCGAGCGGTCCTGGTGGCTGGGGCAGCTCGTCGAAGCCGCCCCGCTGGACACCTGGCGGGCCCGGTTCGGCGGGCGGCCCCCCGAGGAGATCGTGGCGCTGCCCGTCGCCGACGACTGGCAGCCCGAGCTGCACGCCGCCTGGTGCCGGGCGGCCGTGCGCCAGCGGGACGCCGCCTGGTCGCGCGCGCTCCTCGGCCCTCCGGCGGCCCCGCGGGCGACGGGCCCCGGCATCGCGTCGCCGGCCGAGCGGGCCCAGCTCCTGGCGACGCTGCCGGCGGCCGAGCGGGCGGAGTGGGTGGCCGCGTTCGTCGCGGCCCACGGCCTGTCGGAGGCGTTCCAGCTGCTCGGTGTGTGTGCCGTGCCGTGGGCGGAGCCGCTGGGCCGGGCGGTGGTCGACGCGCTCGACATCGCCCGGGAGGCGGGGAGTTATCCGTGGAGCTTCAGCGGAGTGATGGGGCTGGCGGAGCGGTGTCTCTCGCCGGACGCGGCGCGCCATCTGGAGGCACTGACCGCGCTGTCCGCCGAGTCCGACGACCTCTCGCCCGGTGCGGGCGGTTACTGGTCGGAGGCGTTCCAGCGTCTGGTGGCCACCCTCCGGCTGCGGGCGGCGATGCGGGCCGAACTCCTGGGCCAGGAGCACACGGACACCCGGACGCGGGATGCCCCGGACGCCGCGTGACCCGGCGGGACACAGAAACGCCGGGGCACGGGCCGGACCCGGTCGGGTTCGGGCCGCCCCCGTCCGCCGCTCCCCCGGACAACCCCGGGCCGTATGCGGGAAGGGCCCTCCCGGCACGGGAGAGCCCTTCGGATCCGTTGGTGCGTCAGACCGCCACGCGCACGTTGGCGTTGACCCAGTCGACGATGGACGCCGTGGTGGCGCCCGGCGTGAAGATCTCCGCCACGCCCTTCTCCTTGAGCGGCGCGATGTCGGCGTCCGGGATGATGCCGCCGCCGAAGACCTTGATGTCCTCCGCGTCGCGCTCCTTGAGGAGTTCGAGGACCTTCACGAACAGCGTGTTGTGCGCGCCCGAGAGGATCGAGAGGCCGATCGCGTCGGCGTCCTCCTGGATCGCGGTGTCGACGATCTGCTCGGGCGTCTGGTGGAGGCCCGTGTAGATGACCTCCATACCGGCGTCGCGCAGCGCCCGCGCGATCACCTTGGCCCCGCGATCGTGGCCGTCGAGACCCGGCTTGGCTACCACCACGCGGATCGGACCGGTCACACCCATCACTGCCTCCACATGCGACCCCCGCGCCTGATTGCCGGGGAGGTGAACGAACGTTATCGACAGCATCCCGCAAGCGGCCGTTTCGCGGTGGGCAGCGAGGGGGAAATCACACGTGGGACATGTTCGCTCTGCGCCGTTCCCCGCTTCCGGGCCCTCCTCCTGGGCCCCACAGCCGCAAGCGGGGGCCGGCCGCAAGGGAGCCGCAGCGTGTCGTCGTGCCCGCGCGTCGCCGTCCACGCGGCGCGCAGGTACGGCGCACCGCCGTACGGCCCGGCCCCTCGCGCCGTTCGGGAGGGAGGCCGGCGATGGAGTTCACCAAGGTCACCGCCCTGATGAAAGCCACTGCTCTCGAGCTCGCCATCCTCACCGGGCATCTCGTCCTGTACCCCTCGGGCATCGTGGCCGAGCGGCTCTCCGCCGCCCCGGCCCCGGACACCGACACCGCCGGGGATCCCGGCCCTGACGGCGAGGTGCGCCAGGTGCGCGCCAGGGGCCGGCGGCCGGTGGTGCTGCTCCACGGCTTCGTCGACAACCGTTCGGTCTTCGTCCTGCTCCGGCGCGCCCTCCTGCGGGGCGGCCGTGACTGTGTCGAGTCGCTCAACTACTCACCGCTCACCTGCGATCTGCGCACCGCGGCGGAAGTCCTGGGCCGCCGGGTGGAGGAGATCCGGGAGCGGACCGGCCACGACGAGGTGGATGTGGTCGGGCACAGCCTCGGCGGGCTGATCGCCCGCTACTACGTCCAGCGCCTGGGCGGTGACGCGCGGGTCAGGACCCTGGTCACGCTCGGCACGCCCCACGCGGGCACCACCGTGGCACCGCTCGCCGACGCGCATCCGCTGGTACGGCAGATGCGGCCCGGTTCCGAGGTGCTGCGGGAGCTCGCGGAGCCGGCGCCCGGCTGCCGGACGCGGTTCGTGAGCTTCTGGAGCGACCTGGACCGGGTGATGGTGCCGGTGGAGACGGCCCGGCTGCGCCACGCCGACCTCGTGGTGCACGACGTGCGCGTGAGCGGAATCGGCCATCTCGCGCTGCCGGTCCACCCCACGGTGGCCGCCGGGGTCCTGGGGGCCCTGGACGCCGACGGACCCGCCGCGCCGGGCGCGCGGGACGACGGCACGGGGACCGCGTCCGTGGCCTGACCGCCTCGCCGGACCCGTGGAACGGCCCCGGGGGGCGCGGCCGGACCCACCCCACGAACGCTCCGGACCTGCGACGACCACTCCGCGGAGGCCGCCCGGGGAGCCGTGCGCGCGCTCCGTCGGTGACTGTCCGCGGACCGGTTCGTGACTGCCCGTGGACCGTCCGGCGCTCCCGTCGAGGAGGCTGGGCGAGTGCCCGGTGGGCCGACGATGACCGCGCGG
>NZ_JAPSIW010001011.1 GCF_031178505.1 Streptomyces sp.
GACCCACGGAGATCGCGGAAGGCGTCCTCCGCCTGCGGACGGCCGTCGACGAACTCACCGGCGGTACGGGCGGGGGGAGGGCCGAGCACCCCGCGTCGGACTGAGCCCGGGGGCGCGGCGGTCCCGGCGGCGGTACGGGCGGGGGAGGAGGCGCGGCGGAGGGGGAGGGCCACGGGAGCGGTGCCGGTACGCCGCCGGCGCGGGGCGGCGCCGGCGACCGGCTAGCCTGAGGGCACGATGAACCGTCTGACCACGTCATGGGGCACCTTCGCCCTCACCCGCCACCCCGAGGACCCGCGCGACCCGCTGCGTGCCTGGGACGCGGCCGACGAATACCTCCTGGGCCACCTCGCCGACGCCGGCACCGACCTCTCCGGCACCGTCGCCGTCCTCGGCGACCGCTGGGGCGCCCTCACCACCGCGCTCCACGCCGCGGCGCCCGGCGCCCTCGTCCAGATCTCCGACTCCTACCTCGGCCGCCGGGCCACCCGCGACAACCTCGCGCGCGCCGGCGCCGCCCCCGACGCCGCCCGTCTGCTCACCACCCAGGACCCGCCGCCGGAACGGATCGACGTCCTCCTCGTCCGGGTCCCCAAGAGCCTGGCGCTCCTGGAGGACCAGCTGCACCGGCTCGCCCCCGCCGTCCACGAGGGGACGGTGGTCGTCGGCACCGGCATGGTCAAGGAGATCCACACCTCCACCCTCCGCCTCTTCGAGCGGATCCTCGGCCCCACCCGCACCTCCCTCGCGGTCAGGAAGGCCCGGCTGATCCACACCACCCCGGACCCGGCGGCGGACCCGGGCCCGAACCCGTGGCCGTACCGCTACGCCCTCCCCGCCGACACCCCGGCTCCCGCGCTCGCCGGGCGCACCGTCACCAACCACGCCGGCGTCTTCTGCGCCGACCGCCTCGACATCGGCACCCGCTTCCTCCTCGGCCACCTCCCCCGGGACCTCGGCCGGGCGCGGGTCGCCGACCTCGGCTGCGGCAACGGCGTGGTCGGCCTGGCGGTCGCCCTCGCCGAACCCGGCGCCGAACTCGTCTTCACCGACGAGTCCTACCAGGCGGTCGCCTCCGCCGAGGAGAACTTCCGCGCCCACGCCGGTGCCGACCGCGAGGCGGAGTTCCTCGTCGGCGACGGCCTCGGAGACCTCCCACCCGGCTCCCTGGACCTGGTCCTGAACAACCCGCCGTTCCACAGCCACCAGGCGACCACCGACCGCACCGCCCGCCGCATGTTCGCCGATGCCCGGCGCGCCCTGCGCCCCGGCGGCGAACTCCGGGTCGTCGGCAACCGGCACCTCGGCTACCACGTGACCCTGCGCCGGATCTTCGGCAACAGCGAACTCGTCGCGAGCGACCCCAAGTTCGTCGTCCTGCGCGCCGTCAAGCGCTGAGCCCCGCCGGGCCCGCGCGTCGGGGCCCGGGGGCCGGGCCTCAGTGCCCCCAGGTCCTGGAGCAGAGCACCAGTTGATAGCCGTCGGGATCGGCGACCGTCACCCCGTACTCCTCCCAGTACGGGTTGTGCGCGGTCACCCGTGTCCCGCCGGCCGCCAGCAGCTTCTCCACCTGCTCCTCCTCCACAGGCGCGCCGAGATAGACGACGAACAGGTCCTCCACGGTCGGTCTGGGTTCCACGGGCCGCTCCGGGTCCCGGGTCAGCTCGAAGTGCCACGTCCCGTCGGTGGGACCCACCATGAGCAGGTCGTGCTCCCCCCCGGGCCCGGGCGGTGCTGCGCCACAGCACGTCGAGCCCGAGCCCGTCCACGTAGAAGCGTTCGGCGGCGACGAGGTCCCGCGAGGGGCGGGCGACCCGTACCCGGGTCTGCGCATCGATGAT
>NZ_JAPSIW010000312.1 GCF_031178505.1 Streptomyces sp.
GTGCCACCCCGAGGGGTGGACTTTTTCAAAGGAACCTCGACCATCCGAAGATGGACGGGGTATCAACTAATCTGGCGTTGATTTTTGGCACGCTGTTGAGTTCTCAAGGTGCGGACGCTTCCTTCGTTCCTGTTTCCAGGCCCTCCGGGCGCTTCCTTCGTTTCCAACCTTACCAGATCCTTTTTCCGTTCCGTTTCCGGTTCGGATTCTGTATCCGGTGGCCTGTTGGCGGCCTTTGCCTTTCGGCGTGTTCACTACTTTAGCCGATTCCCTCGGCGACTCATAATCGAGTCGTTCGAAACGAATTCCGGAATGCCGAAATACGCCCCGTCCGGGGTGATCTTCTGAGGTAGTGGGTGGCCGCTCCGGAGTGCTTGAACAAGCAGGCCGGTTCCTGCGGCTCGGAATACGTTAGGCGTTCGCCCGGCCCGAGTCAAGTCTCCGCTTGCGGGGCTGGTGAGCGCGGTAGGGGCTGACCGTCGGGTCGTCCGCGATCCAGAAGCGCCACGGGTGCGGGGCGCCGTCACCGCCCACTCCCGTACGGGGCCCCTGGCGGATGCGGGACGGCGGGGGCGGGGTGCCGTGGAGGAGGGAGAGAGGGGCGTCCTGGCCGGCGCAGACGTCGGTTCCGTTCAGGGAGAGGGCGACGTCCAGGGCCGTGGCCAGGCGGGCAGGACCCTTGGCCAGTTCGGTGTCCGTGCGGGCCGAGCGGCGGCGGGCGCGGGCATGGTCGGCGCCCGTGATGATCTCGCCCGCGCGCAGCAGCACCCCGCTCGCCTCGCCCTCGGGGCCGCACACCACGTTGAGGCAGTGCCACATCCCGTACGTGAAGTAGACGTACGCGTGTCCGGGCGGGCCGAACATGACGGCGTTCCGGGCGGTGCGGCCGCGGAAGGCGTGCGAGCCGGGGTCGATCGCGCCGGCGTACGCCTCCGCCTCCGTCAGCCGGAGCTCGATCCTGCCCTCCGCGGAGGTGCGCACGAGCGTGCGGCCCAGGAGGTCGCGGGCGACGTCCAGGACGGGGCGGTCGAAGAAGGCGCGGGGAATCGGCGTACGGTCGGGGCTCTCGGTCATGGCGTCCGAGGGTAACGGGGACCGCGGGGGAACCGGCTACGGTCCTGACGCGTATGTAGGGGTCAGGACAGAGAAGGAGTGGAACATGGGGTTCAAGAAGCTGCTGGCGAGCCTGGGTGCCGGTGGGGCGACCGTGGAGACGGTGCTCACCGAGGAGAACGTGGTTCCGGGTGGTGTCGTCCAGGGTGAGGTGCGGATCCAGGGCGGCACCGTCGACCAGCAGATCGAGGGGCTGTCCGTCGGACTGCAGGCGCGTGTCGAGGTCGAGGGCGGCGACCAGGAGCACAAGCAGGACCTCGAGTTCGTCAAGGTGCGGCTGGGCGGCGCCTTCGAGGTGAAGGCCGGGGCGGTGCACGTGGTGCCGTTCGGTCTGGAGATCCCGTGGGAGACCCCGGTGACGTCGGTGGCCGGTCAGCGGCTGCCGGGCATGAACATCGGTGTGACCACCGAGCTGGAGATCGCCCGGGCCGTGGACTCCGGTGACCTGGACCCGATCAACGTGCACCCCCTTCCGGCGCAGCAGGCGATCCTCGACGCCTTCATCCAGCTGGGCTTCCGTTTCAAGAGCGCCGACATGGAGCGCGGTCACATCCGCGGGACGCGGCAGAAGCTGCCGTTCTACCAGGAGATCGAGTTCTTCGCGCCGCAGCAGTACCGGGGCCTGAACCAGGTCGAGGTCAGCTTCGTCGCCGACGAGCGCGAGATGGACGTCGTCCTGGAGATGGACAAGAAGCCGGGTCTGTTCGGTGAGGGCAGCGACTCCTTCCGGGCCTTCAAGGTCGGCCTGAACGACTTCCACACCACCGACTGGGCGGCGTACCTCAACCAGTGGCTCGCCGAGGTCGGCGGCCGCCGCAACTGGCTCTAGGCTCGGTTCGTCAGTACGACGGGCGATTCGAAGGGTTTCGACATGTCCGAGGGCAAGAGGGCGCCCCTGCCGCACGACTTCCATCCGCCGGTGCCGGAGTTCAAGGTGGTGAGCGAGGACGTCGCGCCGGGTGGCGTGCTGAAGGACGCCCAGGTGTACGCGGAGGGGAACGTCTCTCCGCACCTGAGCTGGGAGGGGTTCCCGGCGGAGACCAAGAGCTTCGCCGTGACCTGCTTCGACCCCGACGCCCCCACGGGCAGCGGGTTCTGGCACTGGGTGCTGTTCGACATCCCGGCGTCGGTCACGGAGCTTCCGGCCGGTGCCGGTTCGGGGACGTTCGAGGGGCTGCCGGCGGGTGCCGTGCACGCGCGGAACGATTACGGGGCGAAGGAATTCGGCGGTGCCGCTCCCCCGGCCGGGGACCCCGCGCACCGGTACGTCTTCACCGTGTACGCGGTGGACACCGAGAAGCTCGGGCCGGACGCGGACGCCTCGCCGGCCGCGGTCGGATTCAACCTGCGGTTCCACACCCTGGGCCGTGCGCAGTTGATCGGGGAATACGCCGCTCCGGCCGAGGACTGATCGTTCGCTTGTTGTTTGCCCGCTTCTGGTCTTGGAGAGATCAGAAGCGGGCATCTTTTGTTGCGTGGGAAATTCCGTTGTCCGACCCGGCCGGCCCGGCCATCGTTGATCCAAGCCCGAAGCCCCGCCGGGGGGTGGGGGGCCGGCATACGGGAGGTGGGCAACATGCGGGACACGCTGGTACTCAACGCGAGCTTCGAGCCGCTGTCGACGGTCACACTCAACCGTGCGGTGGTGCTCGTCCTGCAGGACAAGGCCGTCGTCGAGCAGGCCCATCCCGAGCTTCGGGTCCGCGGTGCCGCCGTCGATCTGCCGGTGCCCCGGGTGATCAGGCTCTGCCGGTACGTACGGGTGCCGTTCCGAAGACAGGCCCCGTGGTCGAGGCGGGGGGTGCTGGTCAGGGACCAGCACCGGTGCGCGTACTGCGGGAAGCGGGCGACCACGGTCGATCACGTGGTGCCCCGGGCGCAGGGCGGTGGGGACAGCTGGCTGAACACGGTGGCGTCCTGCGCGGAGGACAACCACCGCAAGGCGGACCGCACGCCCGAGCAGGCGGGGATGCCGCTGCTGCACCAGCCGTTCGTACCGACGCCGGCGGACGCGATGCTGCTGGCGATGCGGGCGGGTGAGCGCTCGGAGCTGCCGGAGTGGCTGGCGAACTCCGCCGCCTGAGACACGTGAGAGGGGCCGGACGGATGGACAGGTGTGCCGCGTGAGGCGCGAGGGCCCGGTGGGATCCCCCGCCCGCGGCCGGTGACGTACGGGAAGGGCCCGTCTCCCCTCGGGGGGACGGGCCCTTCGCGCTACTTGAGGGTGAGCTGGAGGATGGCGACGACGCCGACGGCGATGATCACTCCGCGCAGGACGGTGGGCGGCAGGCGGCGTCCGACCTTGGCGCCGATCTGGCCGCCGATGGCGGAGCCGACGGCGATGAGGAGGACGGCCGTCCAGTCGAAGTCGGCGACGAAGAGGAAGAAGACGGCGGCGACGCCGTTGACGAGGGCGCCGAGGATGTTCTTGACGGCGTTGATGCGCTGCAGGTCGTCGTGGAGCAGCAGGCCCATGAGGGAGAGGTAGAGCACTCCCTGGGCGGCGCCGAAGTAGCCGCCGTACATGCTCGCGAGGAACAGGCCGCCGAGGAGGACGGGGCCGCCGTCGGGGTGGGCCTGGGTGCCGGTCTGTTCGCGGCGGCGCCTGACGGCCGCGGCGATGCGGGGCTGGAGGAGGACGAGGACGAGCGCGAGGCCGATGAGGACGGGCACGATCGCGTCGAAGGCGTCGGACGGCAGGGCCAGGAGCAGGACGGCGCCGATGAGGCCGCCGAGGAGGGCGGCGATGCCGAGGCGCAGGACGCGGCCGGTCTGGCCCTTGAGCTCTCGGCGGTAGCCGATGGCGCCGCTGACGGAGCCGGGGACGAGCCCGAGGGCGTTGGACACGTTGGCGGTGATCGGGGGCAGTCCGGTGGCGAGGAGGACGGGGAACGTGATCAGCGTTCCCGATCCGACGATCGTGTTGATGGTTCCCGCGCCGATGCCGGCGGCGAGGACCGCCAGCGCTTCCCAGATGGACAACGCCATCTCCTCACATGGTCAGTGGCTCGCCTCCCCGCCCCGCGTGCGGCAGGGTCGAGGGGCTCGCACCGATCATGCACGGAGTTACGTGTACGTGTCAGTCAACAGTGGGTTCTTCTCGCCTTTCGGACCCGCTGTCCTTGGTGTTGAAGCCGGGGGCGCCGCCGGGCCCGAGGTTGCCGAAGGCGCCGGAGAGGCCCTTGAGCGCGTCGCCGATCTCGCTGGGCACGATCCAGAGCTTGTTGGCGTCGCCCTCGGCGATCTTCGGAAGCATCTGGAGGTACTGGTAGGAGAGCAGCTTCTGGTCGGGGTCGCCCGCGTGGATGGCCTCGAAGACGGTGCGGACCGCCTGGGCCTCGCCCTCGGCGCGCAGGGCGGCGGCCTTGGCCTCGCCCTCGGCGCGGAGGATCTGCGACTGCTTCTCGCCCTCGGCGGTGAGGATGGCGGACTGCCGGGTGCCCTCGGCGGTGAGGATGGCGGCGCGCTTGTCGCGCTCGGCGCGCATCTGCTTCTCCATCGAGTCCTGGATGGAGGTCGGGGGCTCGATGGCCTTGAGTTCGACGCGGTTGACGCGGATGCCCCACTTGCCGGTGGCCTCGTCGAGGACGCCGCGCAGGGCCGCGTTGATCTCCTCGCGGGAGGTGAGGGTCCTCTCCAGGTCCATCCCGCCGATGATGTTGCGGAGGGTGGTGACGGTGAGCTGCTCGATCGCCTGGATGTAGCTGGCGACCTCGTAGGTCGCGGCGCGGGCGTCGGTCACCTGGTAGTAGATGACGGTGTCGATGTTGACGACCAGGTTGTCCTGGGTGATCACCGGCTGGGGCGGGAAGGGGACGACCTGTTCGCGGAGGTCGATCCGGTTGCGGATCGTGTCGATGAACGGGACGACGATGTTGAGTCCGGCGTTGAGCGTGCGGGTGTAGCGGCCGAACCGCTCCACGATGGCCGCGCTGGCCTGCGGGATGACCTGGATCGTCTTGATCAGGGCGATGAAGACGAGCACCACCAGAATGATCAGGACGATGATGACTGCTGACATCGTGTTCCCCGTGCCCTTCGCTGCCGGTTGTCTGCCGGGTTGCTTTCGATGATCGAGTTTCCCAGATGGCGGAGCGTCATGGGCGAGGTTCGGTCACATGACGACGGCGGTGGCCCCGTCGATCTCCACGACGTCGACCCGGTCACCGGGTTCGAAGCTCTGCCCGGTGTCGAGCGCGCGGGCCGACCAGACCTCGCCGGCGAGCTTGATGCGGCCTCCGTCGCCGTCGACCCGTTCCAGGACGACCGCCTGACGGCCTCTCAGGGCGTCCACGCCGCTGGAGAGCCGGGGTCCGCCGTCGCGGTGGCGGGCGGCGATGGGGCGGACCACCGCGAGGAGCGCCACCGAGACCACGACGAAGACGACCACCTGGGCGACGATGCCGAAGCCGAGGGCGGCGGTCACGGCTCCCGCGACCGCCCCGACGGCGAACATGCCGAATTCGGGCATGGCCGTCAGGACCAGGGGGATGCCGAGCCCCACCGCGCCGATCAGCCACCAGACCCATGCGTCGATGTCCACAGGGTCATGGTAGGGGCGGGCGGGGCCTTCCGGACAGGGCGCGGGCGGCTGTGCGGGACGCCGGCGCGGGCGGGTCACTTCAGGGGCAGGCCGTGCGCGGTCCACCGCTCGCCGACGCGCTCGACGAGGAGCGGAAGGCCGAAGCAGAGGGAGAGGTTGCGGGAGGTGAGCTCGGTCTCCATGGGGCCGGCGGCGAGCACCTTGCCCTGACGGATCATCAGGACGTGGGTGAAGCCGGGGGCGATCTCCTCCACGTGGTGGGTGACCATGACCATGGAGGGGGCGTACGGGTCCCGGGCGAGGCGGCCGAGGCGGCGGACGAGGTCCTCGCGGCCGCCGAGGTCCAGGCCGGCGGCGGGCTCGTCGAGGAGGAGGAGCTCGGGGTCGGTCATCATGGCGCGGGCGATCAGGGTGCGCTTGCGCTCGCCCTCGGAGAGGGTGCCGAACTTGCGGTCCAGGTAGTCGTTCATGCCGAGGCGGTCGAGGAAGGCCTTGGCGCGCTGCTCGTCGACCGGGTCGTAGTCCTCGTGCCAGGTGGCGGTCATGCCGTACGCGGCGGTGAGGACGGTCTGCAGGACGGTCTGGCGCTTGGGCAGCTTCTCCGCCATGGCGATGCCGGCCATGCCGATGCGGGGACGGAGTTCGAAGACGTCGGTGCCGACGCCGCCGAGCTTCTCGCCGAGGACGGTCGCGGTGCCCTTGGTGGGGAAGAGGTAGCTGGAGGCGATGTTGAGGAGGGTGGTCTTGCCGGCCCCGTTGGGGCCGAGGATCACCCAGCGCTCACCCTCCTTGACCGACCAGGAGACCTCGTCCACCAGAGCCCGTCCGTCGCGGACCACGGATACGTCCACCAGCTCCAGTACATCGCTCATGAGCGCGTTGTCTCCCCTTGCGGTCGAGTCGTGTCGTCGCCATGCGCCGGTGGGCGCGGCGTCCAGGGGAAAACCTACGTTATCGGTGGGGCGGCCCGGTCCCTAGGGCGTGCTTGGAGCGCCTGGGGACCGCTCGGAGTCCCTACTCTGGTGGGATGTTCTCGGAACCACGCTCAGGACGTCTGGCCGCCTGGGGCAATGCGCTGCTGGCCGGGGCGGTGTCGCCGGACGAGGCGGCGTCGGCCGTTGTAGGGGAGGACGCGGTGCACCGCGTGACGGGGCTGCCGGGTGAGCCGGTCCCGGTGGGGCTGACGCTGGCCCTGGGGCGGCTGCGGCGGCTCGGGGTGACCGGGTGGCGGGTGGCGCTGCCGGCGCCGGGGCACCCGCTGGGGCTGAGCGGTCCGCCGGAGTTCAACGCGCGGGCGCTGGAGGCGGAGGAGGCGGTGGTCGGTTTCGGCGCGCCGTACGGTCTCGTGCCCGAGGTTTCGGAGGTCGGGCCCGAGGGTGACCGGCACGTGGAGGTGGTCTGGCACTGTCTGACGGTCCGGGAGGCCCCGCCGGCGGACGTCCCCTCGCTCGGCGAGGCGGAGCGGGAGCTGGCGGAGGCCCTGCGGGAGGCGACGACGGTCCTGACGCGTCTGGACGTGGCGGCCTCGGGTCCGGCGGCGGACGTGGCACGGGAGGCGTACCGGGCGCGGTCCGCGGCGGGAGGCGAGGTGCTGGCGCCCGGTTATCCCCCGCGGGCGGTCCGCGTCCTGGAGCTGGCCCGGCGGATCGGTCTCCTGGTGGATCTGGCGTACGGCCACGGCCACGGGGGCGCGGTCAGCGCCTCGGAGATGGCGGCGCGGGGGGCGGCGCTGCGGCCGGTGGAGCGGGTGGCCCGCCGGGCGCAGGTCGCCGCGTACAACTCCTATGTGGAGGAGAGGGAGCGGGAGCGGGGGTTCTGACCGCTGCCGGCGGCGGGGAGGCCCGGCGCCGGGCGTACGGGGAGCGGTGTCTGT
>NZ_JAPSIW010001012.1 GCF_031178505.1 Streptomyces sp.
CCGCACCGCCGGCCCCCGCCACCGGCGCCAGGGGAGCGCGAGGGGGCGGCGCCAGAGCGCCCCTCGCAACCCGGCCAAAGGCCGGGTGCCCCACGACGGCGCCGCGCCCCGCCCGGCCCCCGCGGCGAGGCCGGCGCCCACCGCGGCCGCGCTCCCACCGCGCCCCGCGCCCGGCCCGGCCACCCCCAACCAGCCGCCGCCCACCGCGCACGCGACCGGGGCGGACCAGGACGACGGGCCCGGAGGGTGGCTGCTGCCACCCCCCGGACGGAACGCTTAGGAGGTGATCCTGCGCCGCCCGCCAGAACCGACGCGCGTCCCTCCGAGGTCTGCCGCGTTCCCGGCGCGTTCGCCAGCACCGAACCCAGATCCGGCCAGTGAACGCGTCACCTTCTGGGCCCTCGGGTACGCCTTGCGATAGTTGGCCAGAACCACGCTCGCTCGGTCAGCGAGCACTAGCTCCGCGGATCGGCCGCGCGCCCCGTCCATGGCCTCATCGCGAGCCCTCGCCTCCGCCGCTTCGAGCCGATTCTCAACGGCCCTGGAGAAGCCCATCAGCCACGTCTTTCGGTATGCAGTGACGGACTCCCCCCGCATCGGGCGACCGTGCCGCATTCCGTTGAAAGCCTGGAGGAGCAGGCTGGTGAACAGCATTTCCGCGCGCTGGATGTCGGCCTCGTAGCCGAATACATGAACCTCGGCTGCCAGCCTTCCATTCGCCCCCCGAAGGCGGATGCCCTGGAGGTTGAGGGGCCGAAGAATGGAGTGCAGCAGGCTGATCCGGTCGACGACATAGTTGCCTTCGACATGGATCACGCGGTCTGCCGGTCGATCGGTGCCGGGGTTCGCGTCGGCCAACATGGCCTGCTCGATCCCGTACTTGGCCATCAGCTCAGCGGCCTTCGCGAAGTACGCTTCAGCCTCTTCACGGCTTGCCGCCGGGTCCTCGGCCTTTGCGAGCAAGGCGCGAACCTTAGCGAGCTGCGGATTCGTTTCCTGGGTCATTGTCTGCCTCCGGTGTGGGTTTCGAGTGGTTCTCGTTGTCCGGGGTGCCACCCCCTTCCAACAAGCTCAATATTACCAGAATTAAACCCGATCACCTAGCGAAAAGGGGCGCTTGACCAGGGCTTTCCAGGGCTGAGGCGGCCCGCGGGTCCAGTCCGGGTCGGTCCCCCTCCTCCTTGCCAGCCGCTTTCGACGTCGCCCGCGACAGGCCGCGCCCGGGGGACGGCTTGGCGTTGACCGCTCCGGGCTTTTCCGTTCGGCGCGGCGGCCCGGCGGGCGCGCGGTCGGTCACGCGGCCATTGCGGACGGGGCGGGGTGCAGGTACCGGCCGGGCTTGCCGGGGATGGCGACCGGGGGCCAGCCGGGGGTGGCCCGGAGCCGGTGAGGCGGGCGGCGGGTGCGGGCGGCGTCCAGCTCGGCGAGGGTCCGCATCCGGGCGAGGCGGCCGGCCATGCGGCGGGCTTCGTCGTTCGCCCCGGCGGTCACCTCCGCATACCAGGCGGCGGGGTCGTCCTCGGCCAGTTGGTCCAGGCGCTCCTCCTCGGCGACCTGGCGCCGCCACTGCTCGGCGGCCTCGATGACGGCGGCGTACCGCCGGGGATCGCTGGGCGGGAGCTGGCTCCACGCGAGCGATCCGTACGGGGGGACGGTCCACTCCCGCGCACCTTCGGCGAGCGTGGCGACCTGGTGCTCGGCCCACAGTTGCGGGGCGTCGGCGGTCATGGGGTTCACGGGCTTCTCCTCCGGCGTCGGGTTTCGAGTGGGGGGCCGGGGCGGCGGTGCCATCCGCCGCCCCGGCCGGGCGGTCAAGCGAGATCGTCCGTGTTGTACAGC
>NZ_JAPSIW010000313.1 GCF_031178505.1 Streptomyces sp.
CGATGGCCTCGCGCAGGTCGCGCTGGTGGCTGTCGGGGTCCTCGCCCGCGAGCTTGTTGGCCTCTTCCTGGGTGAGGTTCTTGATGCCCTGGTCGGTCTTGAAGTGGTACTTGACCCAGAAGACCTCACCGGCCTCGTTGTTCCACTGGAAGGTGTGGGAACCGAAGCCGTCCATGTGGCGGTACGAGGCGGGGATGCCGCGGTCGCCGAACAGCCAGGTCACCTGGTGGGTGGACTCCGGCGAGAGGCCCCAGAAGTCCCAGACGTTGTCAGCCTCCTGCGAGCCGGTGTACGGGTCGCGCTTCTGGGTGTGGATGAAGTCCGGGAACTTGATGGCGTCCCGGATGAAGAACACCGGGGTGTTGTTGCCGACGAGGTCGTAGTTGCCCTCTTCGGTGTAGAACTTCAGGGCGAAGCCGCGCGGGTCACGGACGGCGTCCGCCGCGCCGAGGTTGCCGGCGACGGTGGAGAAGCGCAGGAAGGTCTCCGTCTGCTTGCCCACCTCGGAGAGGAACTTCGCCCGCGTGTACTTCGTGACGTCCGCGGTCACGGTGAAGGTGCCGTAGGCGCCGGCGCCGCGGGCGTGCACCACGCGCTCCGGGATGCGCTCGCGGTTGAAGTGGGCGAGCTTCTCGAGGAGCAGCTGGTCCTGGACGAGGACCGGACCGCCGACGCCCGCCGTCTCGCTGTTCTGGTTGTCGGCGACCGGCGCGCCTGCCTCGGTGGTGAGCGGTCCCTGGGTCACGTGCGCCTCCTGCGTCATTCCTGCGTGTCCTGTCGTCGGCCGGGCCGTGGACGAAACCCTTGGCCGATGCCGGGATCGATCCTACGATAGACAATGTCTAAGTCAAGTGAACTTCCAAAGTCACACCCGTTCGGGACGGAGTCCCCCGACTGTTAGGCTGGTGCGCATGAGTGACCTGTTGGAACGACTGCGCGGACGCGGCTGGCGCATGACAGCGCAGCGCCGCGTCGTGGCCGAGGTCCTGGACGGTGATCACGTGCATCTGACCGCCGACGAGGTCCACGCACGTGCCGTGACGAGGCTGCCCGAGATCTCCCGGGCGACCGTCTACAACACGCTGGGCGAGATGGTCACGCTCGGCGAAGTTATGGAAGTCGCGACGGACGGCCGCGCCAAGCGGTACGACCCGAACGCCCACCGGCCGCACCAGCACCTGGTCTGCGGCCGCTGCGGCGCGATCCGCGACGTCCACCCGGCGGGCGACCCGCTGGCGGACCTGCCGGCCTCCGAGCGCTTCGGTTTCACGATCTCCGACGTGGAGGTCACCTACCGGGGCATCTGCCCGGGCTGCGCGTCGACCGCGTGACCCGGCGCTGACCGCGATGATCCGAGGAAGCCCCCGCTCCGGCGGGGGCTTTCCCCTGCCCCCCCGCCACCCTCAGGTCCCGGACGAACGACGAAGGCCCGGATCCTGAGGATCCGGGCCTTCGTTGCTACTGAGTAGCGGGGACAGGATTTGAACCTGCGACCTCTGGGTTATGAGCCCAGCGAGCTACCGAGCTGCTCCACCCCGCGTCGGTGAACACCACCTTACGGGACCCCCGCGACCAGCGCAAATCCGTTACGCGGTGAGCTCCTCGTGCAGCGCCTCGCTCAGCCGGGCCGCGCGTTCGGCCACCTCGGCCGGGCCCAGCTCGACCGCCCGGGCGCACCAGCGCCGCCCCTCGCTGAGCTCTCCGCGGCGCGCGGCGAGCAGGGCGAGCCGCAGCGCGGCCCGGCCGTGTCCCGCCCGGGCGGCCCTGGTCCACCAGAGCGCCGCCTCCCGCTCGTTCCCCTCACGGGCGAGCAGCAGCCCCAGGTTGAAGGCGCCGTTACGGCTGCCGGCGTCCGCGGCCTCCCGGTACCAGCGGGCGGCCTCCGCCAGGTCGCCCCGCGCGGCGGCGAGCATGCCGACCCGCACCTGCGCGCGCCGGTGCCCCTGCTCGGCGGCCCGCTCGTACCACTCCTCGCACTCGGACTTCTCGTCCCGGGGCGCGCCGAGCACGGCGCCGCCGGGCTCGGGGCGACGGGCGTCGAGCACCGTCGCCAGCCGGAAGGCGGCCTCGGCGCTGCCCCCGCCGGCCGCGCACCTCAGGTGCCGCTCGGCGGTCTGCTCGTCGCCGTCCCGCAGCGCCGCGATGCCGACCTGGAGCGCGGCCTCGGTGTGGCCGGCGGCCGCGGCCCGCTCGTACCAGACGAGGGCCGCGGCGTCGTCGTCCCGGCCCGCGTAGAGGATGCCCAGGTTGAAGGCGGCGTCCACGCTGCCTGCCTCGGCGGCCTTGGAGAACCACGGCTCGGCGCCGTTGGCGTCGCCCGCCTGCAGCAGCAGGACCGCGAGCGCATTGGCGGCCTCGCGGTGGCCCGCGTAGGCGGCCCGGCGGTACCACTGCTCGGCCTGCGCGATCCGGTCCTGGGCGGCGCACAGCAGACCCAGGTTGTACGCCCCGTTGACGTCGCCCGCGTCCATCGCCGCCCGGTACCAGCGCTCGGCCGTCTGCTGCTCGCCCCGGGCCGCGTGCAGGGCGCCCAGCGCGTTGGCCGCGTTGCCGTCACCGTCCTGGGCGGCGC
The DNA here is from genome assembly GCF_031178505.1 of Streptomyces sp. Classification (GTDB taxonomy): domain Bacteria; phylum Actinomycetota; class Actinomycetes; order Streptomycetales; family Streptomycetaceae; genus Streptomyces; species Streptomyces gulbargensis. The sequence continues at coordinate 2,573 of NZ_JAPSIW010000313.1, forward strand.
GCAGCCACCAGACGGCCGCGCTCTCCTCGTCACCGGCGTCGCGGAGCAGGAAGCCCAGGGCGCAGGCGGCCCGGGACTCGCCCTCCTTGGCGGAGCTGAGGTACCAGCGGCCGGCCTCCTTGAGCTCGCCGCGCTTCTCCAGAAGGGCGCCGAGATGCAGCGCCGCCCGGCGGTGTCCGCGGGCGGCGGCCTGGCGGAACCACTGCTCCGCCTCGGCGAGTTCGTCACCGGGCTCCACGAGCCCCGTCACCCCGCCCGGTCCCGCGCCGGCGGCCGAGGCCACGGCGGCGGCGCCCGGCAGCCGGGTCCGCGAGGCGCTCTCGTGCGGGCCCCGGGAGGCGGCCGTGGCACGCCGCTCCAGGGCGAGCGCGAGCCGGTAGGCGGCCTCGCGGTGGCCCTGCTCCGCTGCGGCGCGCAGCCAGCGCTCGGCGCCGACGTCGCTGCGGTGCTCCAGGAGGTCGGCGAGGGCGTACGCGCCGAGCGCGTGGCCCTGTTCGGCGGCCTGGCGCAGCCAGTACTCGGCGGCGGGCTCGTCACCGCGCTCGCGGTGGTGACGGCCGAGCGCGTGGGCGGCGGGCGCGGAACCGGCGACGGCGGCGACCCGCCACCAGCCGGCGGCCTCGTCGGGGTAACCGCGCTGGTGCAGCAGGACGCCCAGGTTGTTGGCGGCGGCCCGGTCCCCCTCGGCGGTGGCGGCGCGCAGGTACGGCTCGGCGCCGTCGAGGTCACCGCGGCGCAGCAGCAGGGCGCCGAGGGCGCTCATGGAGGCGGCGTCACCGCGCTCGGCCGCGCGCCGGTGGCGTGCCTCGGTCTCGGCTTCCGTCTCGTGCTCGGTGTCGGCGTCGGTGGTGGTGGTCCGGCTCTCGGCGGTGGTGTCGGGGACCGCATCGACGGCCCTCACTGCCTCGATGATCTCGTCCGCGGCATTTCTGGCGTGCCGCTGCACAAACCGCCCTGTCTCCAACAGAGTTGCCCTGTCCCCCATAAATACCATCGTCGCACCACCCACAACCCGCGCACACCTGGTATACCGCAGCCAGTGAGGTCACCTCAGCGTTTTGTCGACATGCCCACAGAGAGACAAGTCAAACACGACTCACGCCAACTCGCCCCCTCCGTACCGCCCTTCGCCTCCCCGTCGCCACCCCGACACGCGACGAGGGCCCGGATCCTTATGGATCCGAGCCCTCGTCCTGAGTAGCGGGGACAGGATTTGAACCTGCGACCTCTGGGTTATGAGCCCAGCGAGCTACCGAGCTGCTCCACCCCGCGTCGGTGAAACCACAGTATCACGACGCGGGGGGCAGATGCGCAGGTCAGCCGCCGGAGCCCTCGGCGGGCGGGGTGGCCGGGGCGCTCGGCTTGAGCTTCGCCCCCGCTTCGGCCGCCCGCTGCAGCGCCGTCTGGAGCTCCTCCTGCGCCTTGCCGTACGCGGACCAGTCCTGCTTCTGCAGGGCCGCCTCGCCCGCGTCGTACGCCTTCTGCGCGTCGGCGATGGCCTGCTTCAGCTCGGCGTCGGCCGAAGCCGGCGGCGGAGGCGTGGTGCCCGGCGGCGGAGGCGTCGGCGTGCTCGGCCCCTCCACCCCGAAGACCGCGTTGAGCGCCGCGGTGAGGTTGTCCTCGAAGACGGTGACGTCCTTCGTGGTGTCACCGCCCGGCTGGTCCGCGTCCACGTACGACACGGCGACCTTCTTCAGCAGCGGGTAGAGCGCGTTGCGGCCCTGCGCGTACACCGGCTCCACGTACAGGAACCCGCCGTCGAGCGGCACGGTCAGCAGGTTGCCGTACTGGATGTCGGAGTCGGCGCCCCGCATGTCCCGGACGAACTGGGCCACGGACGGCAGACCGTTGAGCTTGCTCTGCACCTGGGCCGGTCCCGGCACGTCCTCGGTGACCCGCAGGAGCCTCATCCGGCCGTACTCCTTGCTGGTGGCGTCGGCGTCGACCGCCATGAAGCCGCCCAGGTTGGGCCGCCCGTTCGGCGTGAACGTCGTCGTCAGCGAGAAGCGCTGCGCCGTGTCCCCGGGCATCTTCATGCTCAGGTAGTACGGCGGGACCGCGTTGCCCTCCTTGTTGGTCGGGTCGTCCGGCACCTGCCAGGCGTCCGAGCCGCTGTAGAACTGCGCGGGGTCGGTGACGTGGTAGCGGGTCAGCAGCTCGCGCTGCACCTTGAACATGTCCTGCGGGTACCGCAGGTGCTCCATCAGGGTGCCGCTGATCTCGGACTTGGCCTTGACCGTGCCCGGGAACGCCTTCATCCAGGTCTTCAGGACCGGGTCCTGGGTGTCCCACTGGTAGAGGGTGACCGAGCCGTCGTACGCGTCGACGGTGGCCTTCACCGAGTTGCGGATGTAGTTGACCTGGTTCTGCTGGGCGACGACGGCGCGCTGCTGGTTGCCGACGGTCAGCGAGTCGGCCGTGGTGTCGCCGAGCGTGGTGCGCGAGGCGTACGGGTAGCCGTTGGTGGTCGTGTAGGCGTCGACGATCCACTGGATCCGGCCGCCGACGACCGCCGGGTAGGCGTCGCCGTCGATGGTCAGCCAGGGCGCGACGGCCTCGACGCGCTCCTTCGGCGTGCGGTTGTAGAGGATCCGCGAACCGTCACCGATGGCTCCCGAGTAGAGGATCTGCGGCTCGCTGAAGGCCACCGCGTACGCGGCGCGGTTGAAGGCGCTGGAGAGGCTGACGCCGCTCTTCCCCTTGTAGCTGGTGGTCTTCTCGCCGTTCTCCTCGTAGTCGAGCTCCTTCTGCGGGCCGCCCACGATCGAGTACTGGTCGGTCTTCTCGCCGTAGTAGATCCGCTGCTCGTACGTCTTCAGCTCACCGGTGGTCGGCAGGCCGGACTCGGTGAAGACCGGCGAACCGTTGGCGTCGGTCTGCGTACCCGTGGCCATGATGGCGCCGTAGCCGTGGGTGTACGTGAAGTGGTCGTTGATCCAGTTCCGCTTCGGGATGCCGCGGATGTTCAGCTCCCGCAGACCGATCACGGTGTCCTTGCCCTGGTAGCGGTCCACGTCCAGGGTCATGGGGAACTGGTAGTACTTCCGCTTCTGCTCCAGCTGCTGGAACGTGGGCGAGACGATGTTGGGGTCGAGCAGGCGGTAGCTGGCCGCGGTCTGCGAGTCGGCGCGCAGCCGGTCCTTCGCCTTGACCGTCGACTTGCCCGAGTAGTTCTCCGGCTTCGCCCCGTCGATCGCGTACGCCTTGCGGGTCGCGTCGATGTTCTTCTGGATGTACGGCGCCTCCTTGGCCTGCTCGTTCGGCTGGACCTGGAACTTCTGCACGATCGCCGGGTAGAGGCCGCCGATCAGGACCGCGGAGAGCACCATCAGGCCGAAGCCGATGACCGGCAGCTGCCAGGTGCGGCGCCAGAGCGTCGCGAAGAACAGCACGGCGCAGATCGCGGCGATGCAGAACAGGATCGTCTTCGCCGGCAGGTAGGCGTTGGCGTCGACGTACCGCAGGCCCGTCCAGTTGCCGGTCGCCTTGAAATCGCTGGACTTCACGGCCAGGCCGTACCGGTCGAGCCAGTACGCCACGGCCTTGAGCGAGACGAAGACGCCGAGCAGCACCGAGAGGTGCCCGGTGGCGGCGGCCGTCGCCCGGGCGCCCGGGCTGGTGATCCGCAGCCCGCCGTACAGGTAGTGCGTGAGGGCGGCGGCGATCAGCGACAGGATGGTGGCGGCGAAACCGAAGGCCAGCAGGAAGCGGTACCAGGGCAGGTCGAAGGCGTAGAACGCCACGTCGAGACCGAACTGGGGATCCTTCTGGCCGAACTTCACCCCGTTGACCCACATCAGCCAGGTGCGCCACTGGCCGGAGGCGGAGGCGCCTGCGATCAGGCCCACCAGGGCGGTGACCGCGAGCAGCACCCACTTCTTGAACGGGGCGATGCCCATGCGGTAGCGGTCGAGGCTCTGCTGCTCCAGCGACATCGCGCTGAGCGGCGGCCGCAGCCGGTGGGCCAGCCAGATGTTGAGGCCGACGGCGAACGCCATCAGCAGACCGAAGACCGCGAAGAGACCGATCTTGGTCCAGAGGGTGGTGGTGAACACGGACGAGTAAGCGACCGAGCGGTACCAGAGCCAGTCCGTCCAGAACCCGGCGAACATCACGAACGCCATGGCCAGAACGGCCAGCACCCCGAGTGTCATGAGCAGGGTCCGGGCCCGCCGGGACGGCCGGCCGACTCTCATCCTTGGCCCGGACGGGCCTCCGCCGCGGTCCGGCATCTGGAAAGCCAACGTGCGCCCCTCGATGTTGATGCGTCTGAAAGCAGGCCCCGCGATCGTAGAGCCCACTGGTGCAACTTACTGAGGCTTTACCTAGTTCCCGTCTTCGGGGGAAGAGGAGGCAGGATATTGGTCATGTCCAACGTTTCCCCCTCCGGGCCGCCCATGGCCTCCAGTCCCCTCACCCGCGCGGTTCTCGAGATCGACGAATACGCGTCGGGTCTCGGCTGGGACCAGCCCGCCCGTCTCTTCGCCCTGGTCGACACCGCGCGGCTGCGTGCCCAGGAGCCCGCCCTCGCCTCGCAGCTCGGCCTCGGCGAGGACGCCACCGCCTACACCCCGATCGAGCAGGACAAGCTGCCCCGGGGGAAGGCGCTCGACGAGTTCCTCGGCACCATCGCCTGGCCCGACGCGGTCGCCGGCTGCGCCCTCACGGTGGAGCGGCTGATGCTGCCCCCGTCGGCGGAGGCCCAGGTGCCCCAGGGCATGAGCGAGAAGCAGCTGGCCAAGTGGGTGGCCGCGCACCCGGACCGGCAGGAGGTGCGGATGACCGTGGCCGTGCTGCGGAACGGGGCGCGCGAGGCGGCGATCCGGCTGCGCGAGAAGGACTCCCCGACCGAGGTCCTGACCGGCCCCGACCTCGTCCCGGGTCTGGCGGAGGCCCTGGCGGCCACCTTCGAGCGCGGACGTGGAGCGTCAGCCCTCG
>NZ_JAPSIW010000314.1 GCF_031178505.1 Streptomyces sp.
ACGTCCCGGTCGTTCGCGGTGAAGGCGCCGTCCTTGAAGACGGGATGCGTGAAGAGGTTGGTGGTGGCCATGGGGACCTTGAGGCCCGTGCGGTCCAAGGCGGCCCGGAAGCGCTTGACGGCCTGGGTGCGTTCGGTGTCCGTGGCGCCGAAGGGAACGAGGTCGTCGTCGTGGAAGGTGACGCCGTACGCGCCGAGGGCGGCCAGCCGCTCGACCGTCTCGACCGGGTCCAGGGCGGGGCGGGTGGCGTCCCCGAAGGGATCGCGGCCCTGCCAGCCGACGGTCCACAGGCCGAAGGTGAAACGGTCCTCGGGGGTGGGGGAGAAACGCTCCGGCATGGTGTGTCCTCTGCGAAGTCGTCAGGGGCGCCGGGTACTGGCGGCCCGATTTGTTTTCTGCGATAACTAATCCGGTCACCAGTCCTACCCCACGAGATGCCCCCGGCGCCAGACCCGGTGCCCCCACCGGCGGCAGGCCACCCGGACGCCGCGCCGGACCGCACGCCACCGCCCCGGGCCCGACGAAGAGAAGAGATGAGGTGAGAGCGTGTCCCCGAGCCGCTCCGTCGTGATCGGCGTGGACAGCTCCACGCAGTCCACCAAGGCCGCCGCCGTCGACGCCGGCACCGGCGAGCTCCTCGCCCTCGCCCGGGCGCCGCACACCGTCACCGGCAGCGGCGGCGCCCGCGAGACGGACCCGGAGGAGTGGTGGACCGCCCTCGGCACGGCGGTCCGCGCGGCGGTACGGGACGCCGGCGTCCCCGCCTCCGCGGTCACCGGCCTGGCCGTCGCCGGACAGCAGCACGGCCTCGTCGTCCTCGGCCCGGGCGGCCGGCCCGCCCGGCCCGCCCTCCTCTGGAACGACACCCGCTCCGCCCCGCAGGCCGCCGCCCTGGCCACCCGCCTCGGCGGCCCGGCCTCCTGGCAGGCCAGGACCGGCTCCGTCCCCGTCGCCTCCATGACCGCCGCGAAATGGCAGTGGCTCCGCGAACACGAGCCCGCCGTCGCCGAGGCCGCCACCGGCGTCCGCCTCCCGCACGACCACCTCACGGAACGCCTCACCGGCACGGCGCTCACCGACCCCGGCGACGCCTCCGGAACGTGCTGGTACCGCACCGACGACCGCGCCTACGACCCCGCGATCCTCGACCTCCTCGGCCTGGACCGGGCCCTGCTGCCCGCCGTCGCCCCGACCGGCGCCACGCCCGCCGGCACCCTCACCCCGGCCGCCGCCGAAGCCCTCGGCCTGCCCCGTACCGTCGTGGTCGCCGCCGGCACCGGCGACAACATGGCCGCGGCCGTCGGCCTCGGCCTCGGCGGCGCCGGCCTGCTCGACCACCCCGTCGTGAGCCTCGGCACCTCCGGCACCGTCTTCGCCGCCACCCGGAGCCGTCCCGCGGGCCCCGACCCCGCGCTCGCCGGATTCGCCGCCGCCGACGGGACGTACCTCCCGCTCGCCTGCACCCTCAACTGCACGCTCGCCGTCGACCGGTTCGCCACCCTCCTCGGCCTCGACCGGGAGGACGCCCGCCCCGGCGGCGGCGCGGTCGTCCTCCCGTACCTCGACGGCGAACGCACCCCCGACCTGCCCCACGCCTCCGGACTCGTCACCGGCCTCCGTCACACCACGGACCCGCGAGCCGTCCTCGGGGCCGCTTACGAGGGCGCCGTCTTCACGGTGCTCCGCGCGCTCGACGGCCTCCTCGCCGCCTGCGGCCTCGACCCGGCCGACCCGGCGGTACGCGACCGCCCCCTGCGCCTGATCGGCGGCGGCGCCCGCGGCCGCGCCTGGACGGAGACCGTCCGCCGCCTCTCCGGCCGCCCGCTCGTCGTCCCGGCGGCGGGCGAACTCGTCGCCCTCGGCGCGGCGGCCCTGGCCGCCGCCGCGGCCACCGGCGAGGACCCCGTGGCCCTGGCCGGCACCTGGGGCACGGGCGCGGGCGAACCGCTGCCGCCCGTGGCGCGGGACGAGGAGACATGGGACCGCGTGGCGGGGGTCCTGGAGGCGGCGAGCGGGGGGCTGCTGGGGTGAGGCGCTGGGCCTGAAAGCGTGGCGCGCCCGCGTGTCCACCGCCCGGTCGGCTCCGGGCCACGGGCCAGGCCCGCCGGTGCGTCGCCGCGCGGGGGCGGGGGAGTGACGGGGCGGCCGGTGGGAGCCGGACCGTGCGGCGAGCCCGGTCATGCCCCGGCCCCGGCCGGGCCCGCGGGTCGCGAGGGGCCCCGGCGGACGGCGGTGCCGCCCCACCGGGCCGGGCGTGGGGCGGGCCGGGTCGGTCGTGGCGCCGGCACGGGCCTGCGGGCCGCGGGGGCTCCGGTCGACCGTGCCACCCCCACCGGTCGTGACGACGGGCCCCGCGTGATCGCCCCCCACCTTCCCCGGACCGGAAAACCGTTGTGTACGCCCTGGTCAAGGACCGTAGGGTGACGCGGTGACGACTCAGGTGATCGTGTTGAACGGCGGCTCCAGCTCCGGCAAGTCCGGCCTCGTCCGGTGTCTCCAGGCGGTCCTGCCGGACCCGTGGCTCTCCGCGGCGATCGACGCCTTCGTCGACTCGCTGCCCGCCTCCCTGCGGCTGGGCGACGCGGGCATCGGGTTCGCCGACGACGGCGCCGTGCACGTCGGGCCGGCGTTCCGGGAGTTGGAGGCGGCCTGGCGGGAGGGGGTCGCGGCGATGGCCCGGGCCGGTGCCCGGGTCGTCGTGGACGACGTCTTCCTCGGCGGGGCCGAGTCGCAGGAACGGTGGCGCACCGCCCTCGCCGGCCTGGACGTCCTGTGGGTCGGCGTCCGCTGCGCCGGCGAGGTCGCCGCCGCCCGCGAGATCGCGCGCGGCGACCGGCCCGAGGGCATGGCCGCCGCGCAGGCGGAGTCGGTCCACCGGGGCGTCGTGTACGACCTGGAGGTCGACACCACGCACGCCGAGTCCCTGGACTGCGCGCGGACCATCGCCGCCCACCTCGGCTGACGGGCCGCCAACTGGCGCCGCGAGTGAGGGCGTCCGTCGGTTCGGGCCACCGGCCGGCACCGGCTTCCTCCCGGCCCGGCCCCTGCCGTATCCGCCACCCCGCCCCCCGCGGCCGCTCCCTCGGGTTCAGAGCCTTTCGGCCGCCCGGACCCGGTTGAGGTGGACGAGCACGTCGTAGGCCCGGCCGATCGCGAGGGTGGGCAGCGGGTCGGGGGTGAACGTCGAACCGGCGTCGTAGACCGGCCGGGGCCGGCCGAGCCAGGCCCGGGCCGCGGCGGGCGCCGATCGCAGGTCCAGGTAGAAGTCCCGGTACCCCACCCGGTCCAGGGTGTGCTCGTGCATGCCGGGGCGCGCCGCCGGAACGGTGACCGGCTTCCAGTCGCCGTCGAGGCTGGTGTCCTTGGTGAGGAAGGATCCGCCGGCGAAGGTGAAACCGATCGCCGCGTAGCCACGGCCCAGGCGGTCGCGCAGCACGGCGCCCTGGGTGCGCGGGTACAGGTCGGGGTGGGTGGACAGGTAGCCGACGTGGCCGTTGTGTGCGGACAGCAGCATCCTGTGGCCGGTCCGGTCCTGCCACCACAGCACGTTGTCGGCCATGGCCTGGTCGCGCAGGCGCTCCGCGGCCGTGACCGAGGCCGGGTCCGCGAGGTCGACGGTGGCGAAGGCGAAGGTCTGCGCGATGTTCCGGGCGTGCTGCACGGTCCACGCGTAGTCCTCACCACCGGTCTCCCGATGCCCGGCGACCAGGTCGAAGGCCTCCTGGGCCCGCGCGGCGTCCTCCCGCCGTTCCCGGAGCGGCTTGCGCAGGTGGGCGAAGACGTCGTCGAAGGGGCGCAGCCCCGCGTACAACTCCGTGAGCCGGGGCAGGGCCTCCGGCCTGACCGTACCGACGGACCGCAGGACCCGCTCGAAGATGTGGTCGCCGAGTTTCGGTGCCCCGAGGTCGTCGCCCATGAAGTGGACCCGGCGGTCGGGACGGCGGCCGTTGTGGTCGCGCATCCAGCCGATCAGACGGACGAACTCCTCGCGTTCCCAGGGGGATCCGGCCAGCGTCTCCTGTGCGATCCGCCGCGGATCGCCGGGGCCGCCCTGGAGGTACGCGTCGATCCGGAGCCCGGCCGACCAGCTCATCTCCAGGGCGAAGGTGGTGAAGCCGCGTTCCTCCACGAGGTACTGGAAGACGCGGTGCTTCATGGCGAAGAACTCGTGCGAACCGTGCGTGGCCTCGCCGAGGCCCACCACCCGCGCGCCCGTGACCATGGCGCCCAGTGCCCGCAGGTCCGCCGTCGTACCGCCCGGATCCGTGGAGCGCAGCGGGTGCGCGGCCCGCTCCAGGGAGCGTACGACGCCCGCGGGGGACGTGCCGGGTGCGAAGCGTGGCGACGAGGCGGCGGCAGCCACCGGGGCGGCCGCCGCCGAGGCGGCGAGCGCCGCCGTGAGTGTGAGCAGCCCTCGCCGGCCGATCGGCTTCCTGTACCCGTCCATGGTCATCTCTCCTCGTGTGCGGCGGCTCCCCGAGCCGATGCAGTGATCTTGGTGCGCCACTGCGGGGGACCGCACTGAGGCCTCCTGCCGTCCTGGCCCGGGGGTCTTCCCCCGCGATCGGCGGGGGAGCGTCCCCGCCGTTCCTTGGTGCCGGCCGGATGGCGCGGCCGGCACCGGAGCGAACAGGGTGGAACCTCCGAGAGGTACGAAGAGAGGGAACCCCGGATGTTCAGCATGAAGGCGGTCCGCCACCGGGCGGCCCGCACGGCCACGGTCGGCACACTCGCGGTGGCGGTGTGCGCCACGCTGCTGACCGGCGGCGCCGGAGCCGTCGTCAACGGGAACGAGCCGACGGAGCACTACCCGTTCATGGCGGTGATCCCGGAGTCGGCGCCCGAGCACGGGGTGCACGACGGCAACTGCGGAGCCTCGCTGATCGCTCCGCGGTGGGTGCTGACGGCGGCCCACTGCGTGCGGGGCGACGGTCTTCGACTGGACGGCGTCGTCCGGGTCGGCAGCACCGACCGGAAGTCCGGGGGGACCGTCCGGGCCATCGACCGGACCTTCGTCCACCCCGGCTACCGGAACGGCGAGGGGAAGGCCGCCAACAGGGACGACATCGCCCTGGTCCGCCTGGACCGCCCGGTCTCCGAGAAGCCCGTCCCGCTCGCGGAACGGGCCGGACGGCCCGGCACCCCGACCCGCATCCTGGGATTCGGCACCACCTCCGACACCGAGCTGATCTTTCCGGAGCGGCTGCGGGAGCTCCGGACGCGCCGGGGCGCCGCCACCGAATGCGCCCCCGGATACGCCGACCGGACCCGGCTGTGCACGATCAGCCGCGTGCCCGCGGCCATGGCCTGCTTCGGGGACTCCGGCGGCCCGCAGCTCCAAAGGGGCCGGCACGGGCGGTGGGAGCTGGTCGGAGTGACCTCGGGTCCGGGCGCCCCTGGTGTCCCGTGCTCGGCCGGGCCGGGCCTCTACACCAGCGCGCCGGCCTACGCGGCCTGGATCCGGCGGACCATCAGGCACCACTCCTGATCCCGGCGGCGACGGCGGAGCCTGCCCGGCGCCCCCGTGGTGAGCCGTGGCGGCGGGGCCGGCGTCCGCACTCCCGGGGTTTCAAGATCGGACGAACAGGACCTAGGCTCACGCTCACCATGAACCAGCCCACGGGACCCAAGGCCGACACGTCGGGAGTGCGCCGCCACAATCTCAGTCTCGTCCTGCGGACCGTCCACGAGGCGGGCGAGACCACGCGGGCGGCGGTCGCCGCCCGCGTGGGCCTCACCCGGCCCGCCGTCTCCTCCCTGGTCGAGCAGCTGCTCGACCTCGGTTTCCTGGTCGAGTCCGGCAAGACGTTCAGCGGCCAGGCGGGACGCCCGGGCACCGTCCTCAAACCGGCCGGCACCGGCCCCGCGGGACTCGGCGTCGAGATCAACGTCGACTACGTGACCGTGTGCGTCGTCGATCTCACCGGCGCCGACCGCGTCCGCCGCACCGAACGGCTGGACAACCGGACGACCGGATCCGGCGAAGTCCTCGCGCGGGCCGCCCGCGTCGCCGCCGACGCCCTCGGCGCGGCGGCCGGCCACGGCCTCGCCCCGGCGGGCGCCGGCCTCGCCCTTCCCGGCCTCGTCTCCGGCGGAACCGTGCGCCAGGCACCCAACCTCGGCTGGCACGAGGTCGACGCGGAGGCCCTCTTCGCCGCGGCGCTCACGTCACTCCGCCCGGAGACCGCCGGTCTGGCGGTGACCTCCGACAACGAGGCCAACATGGCGGCGCTCGCCGAGCTCCGCTTCGGCGACCTCGGCGACCTGCGTACCTTCGTGCACCTGACCGGGGAGATCGGCGTCGGCGGCGCGATCGTCGTCCACGGCGAACTCCTGCGCGGCGCCCACGGGTTCGCCGGCGAGGTCGGCCACCTGGTCGTGGACGCGGACGGTCCGCGCTGCCGCTGCGGTTCGCGCGGCTGCCTGGAGCAGTACGCGGGCCAGGCGGCGCTCCTGCGGGCGGCGGGCGCCCCGGACGTGGACGACCTCGCCGACCGGGCCGCCGCCGCCGACCCGCGCGCCCTCGCCGCCCTCACCGAGGCGGGCCGCATGCTGGGCCGGGCCCTCTCGGGCGTCGTCAACCTCCTCGATCCGGAGGCGGTCGTCCTGGGCGGCATCTACCCCCGCCTGCTGCCCTGGCTCGCCCCCGCCGTGTCGGAGGAACTCTCCGCCCGCGTCGTCTCCGGCCTCTGGTCCCCCGACGCCGGCCGTCTCCGCCCCGCCTCCGCGGCCACCGACGCCTCCCGGGGCGCCGCCTCCCTCGTCCTGCACGACGTCCTCACGGACCCCCTCGCCTACGCCCGCCCCTCCTGACCCGGGAGGCCGGCCGGGGACCCTCCGCGGGCGCCCCGGGCCGCCACCCGCACCAGTCCGCGGAACGGCCGGAACCACGGGCCGGTACCGCCGGGTTCCGCCGTGAACCCCGCGAGCACGAGGAGCCGCCGCCCGTCCTCCGCCACGGAGAACTGCTCCACCACGGGCGCCGGGCCCCCTGCGGTGGCAGGACGTGCGGCCAGCTCGTCGGCGAGCGACCGGCCCGCCCCGGCGTCCTCGGTGTCGTACCACCGCACGGTGAAGAAGCCGGCGCTTCCCGCGCGCCGCCGGACGACCCGGCAGGGGACGTAACGGCCCGGCGGATCGGCCGAGTAGAGGGCCTGGACGGCCAGGCCGAGGGTCTGCTGGTTGCCGGGATCGGCGGCGAACGCCCGGTGGGCGGCGGGACTCGTCCACTGGGCGAAGTTGAGGACGGTCCGGCCGTCGGACCCCTCCAGGCAGTGCCGGGCGAGGTAGGCGGGGGGCAACCGGGTCTTCTCCCAGGCGTCCATGACGCCGGACATCACCCTTCGCTGCCGCTCGGGTCCCTCGGTGTGCCAGAGGGAGGCCAGGACGAGCCCCGCGTCGGGGCGGGTGAGGTCGGGACGTGCGTCCGGCCGCAGGCCGGTGTCGGTGAGGTTCATGAAGGAAGCGTCCGACCTCAACCACGGTCGA
>NZ_JAPSIW010000315.1 GCF_031178505.1 Streptomyces sp.
GGTACCCGTCCTTGTACGGCTTCATCGGCGCGTTGTCCGTGAAGTCGTTGTTCTGGTCGGTGTCCACGCGGACGGTGCCCGCGGCCGGGTCGTACAGCAGGCCGAAGACGTCGGTGGTGTCGCCGTCGCGGTTGATGTCACCGGCCGGGTCGCCGCCCGCGGTGACCGACTCGCTGAAGCGGCTCCACTGGTACGAGCCCTCCGGGGCCTTCCAGCTCTGGGTGGCCGCGGTGAAGACGGGGCCGGAGACCGGGGTGACCTGGGCGCGCCAGGTGCCGTCGCTCTCGGTCAGCGGGTCGGTGGCGGTGACCCAGTCGACGATCTTGCGCTCGCCGGTGGTGGTCTTCTGCAGGGCCGGGTGGCCGAGGTCGACGCCCGAGTCCAGGATGCCGATGGTCACCCCGCGGCCGTCGGCCTTCGGGTGGTCCTCGACGAAGTCGACCGCGCCCGTCTCGTGGGACGGGTTGTACGGGTTCTTCGCCGGGGTGCTCTTCGAGGGCGCCGGGTAGGTGCGCGTGACGGTGGTGCCCTCGACGGCACCGGTGGCGGCGCCCGCGTCGGGGGTCGGGTCGTCCAGCGGGATCTCGGCCTGGAGGTCGATCGACTGGACGGAGGAGAGCTTGGCGGCGGCCTTGATCGCCGCGTCGGCCTTGCCGGTGGGCAGGGTGGCGCGGACGTAGCCGAGCTTGTCCTCCCGCTTGCCGACGGAGGCGCCCTGGAGCGCGTCGAGCTGGCCGGCGACCTGCTCGGTGGCTCCGGGGGCGGTGGCGACGAGGATCGTGACGTTCTTCTCGCCGCTCGCCTCGGCCTCGGAGAGGCGCTGCGCGTCCGTGGCGCCGAGCTTGTCGGCGGGCTCGGTGGTCTTCACCGGGGGAGTGGTCGCCGGGTCCTCGGCGGCCAGGACCGGGGCGGCACCGGCCGCGACGAGCGCGGTCACCAGTCCGGCGGCGGCGGCGATGCGGGCCGCGCGTCTCCCGGGGGTCGAGCGCCCGGGTATGGAGCTCTGGGTTTCGGGGGTGGTCATTTACATCCCTGTTTGTGAAAAGAGAGGGTCCGGATTTCGGTACCGGATGACCGCTCAGCCTTTCGCAAATGACAGGGGTTTGGGGAGAGTTGCCGGGTGTCCGGATGGGCCGATGGCGTACATCCGCCATCATGCCCGATACGCCATCAGGAGCGAAACACCCCCAACCGGGGTGAGTCGCCCCGGCGCTCAGCTGTCCTTCGTGCGGGCGTAGTGACGCGAGGCCTTGGCCCGGTTGCCGCAGGTCGCCATCGAGCACCAGCGCCGGGTGCCGTTGCGCGAGGTGTCGAAGAAGTGCAGGACGCAGGCCTCGTGGGCGCAGGCGCGGATGCGGTCCGGGGCGGTGCGCAGCAGGTCGAGGTAGTCGCGGGCGGCGATCCAGCCGGGGCCGCGGGCCGGGTCGGCGAACTCCGCCTCCTCGCCGGGGCCCTCGGTGGTGAGGGTGGCCCTGATGCGGCCGTGACCGAGGACCGCGTCGACCCGGGCGGTGGCCCCGGGGTCGCCGGGCCGGTCGACGACCGCGGCGAGGGCGTCCCGGGCGGCGAGGGTGTGGCGCAGGGTCGGGGCGTCGGCGGTGAAGCGCCCGTCGAGCCCGTTGGCGGCGAGCCAGACCGCGAGGCCCTCCTCGTCGGTGAGCAGGTCCTGGAGGACGCCCTCGTGGTTCCAGCGGGTGTTGAGCAGGTCGAGCGAGACGGGCTCGCCGGTGAGCGGCCGGGGGTCGGGAGCGGTCATGGCGGCACCTTCCTCGCAGGACTAACCCCTCAAGGGTACGTGAGCGGTTGACGCGCGTGATCTCTAACCTCTAAAGTGCCATTAGGAGGTTAGCCCGCACGGGCCGGCCGTCACCGGGAGGGGAATCCCCATGTCCGCCATCGGCGCGCTCGCCACCCACCACGTCGGCCTCAACGTCACCGACCTCGACCGCTCCCTCGCCTTCTACGGCGAGGTCCTCGGCTTTGAACTCCTCCACGAGGGCACCGGGGACACCCGCCGTTACGCCCTGCTCGGCCAGGACGGCCGCCTCGTCCTCACGCTCTGGCAGCAGGCCGGCGAGAGCTACGACGCGGGCCGGGCCGGCCTGCACCACCTCGCCTTCGAGGCCGAGTCCCTCGACCACGTCCGTGCCGCCGAGGCCGCGCTCACCGCCCGCGGCGCCGCCTTCGCGTACGAGGGCGTCGTCGCCCACCGCGAGGGCGCGGCCTCCGGCGGCATCTTCTTCCACGACCCGGACGGCACCCGCCTGGAGATCTCCGTCCGGCACGGCGCCGGGGGCGCCCCGGCTCCCTCGGGCGAAGCCCCCACCTGCGGCTTCTTCTGACCCCGCCCCACAGTCGCCCGCCCGCCCCCCGAGGAGCCCCGTATCACCACGGCTCCCTCGCCGTGCAGGAACGGCTCGGCGTCCGGCAGCTCGCCGCACACGTCGGCCGCTCCCTCCTCCCCACCCTCCGCCCCGTCGCCGCCGCCTTCCTGGAGGCCCAGCCCCTGCTGGTCGTCGGCCTCACCGACGACCGGGGCCGGGTCGGGGCGCACCTGCTCACCGGCGACCCCGGCTTCGTCCGCGCGACGGGCCCCCGCACCGTCTCGGTGGCCGCGGCCCTCCCCGGGGGACCGCTCGCCGACCCGGCCGCCGGCACCCCCGTCGGCACCCTCGCCCTCGACCCCCGCACCCGGCGCCGCATGCGCCTCAACGGCCTGGCCCGCCCCGGCGCCCACGGCTTCACGATCGAGGCCGAGGAGGTCTTCTCCAACTGCCCCAAGTACCTCCAGAAGCGGGAGCTGTCCGGCTCCGGCCCCGCCGGACCCCCCGGCCCCGGCGCCGTACGCCACGGTGAGGCGCTCACCCCCGGGCAGGCGCGCCGGATCCGCGCCGCCGACACCTTCTTCATCGCCACCGCCGCACCCGACGGCGTGGACGCGAGCCACCGCGGCGGCAACCCCGGCTTCGTCCGCGTGGACGGCTCCCGGGACCTCAGCTGGCGCGACTATCCGGGCAACGCGATGTTCCTCACCCTGGGCAACCTGGAGACGGACGACCGCGCCGGAATCCTCTTCCTCGACTGGGAGACGGGGACGACCCTGCGGCTCGGCGGCCACGCGCGGACGGAGTACGGTCAAGAGGAGCGGATTGTTCGATTCCGGATCGACAGCGTCGTCGAGACACCGGCCGCCTGCCCCCTGCGCTGGTCCGCGCCCGAGTTCTCCCCGGCCAACCCGGCCACCCGCTGACCGTCCCGCTCCCCGCCCGCCCGCACGCGGACACCCGACATCCATGACCCCGAGGAACCCGTGACCACCACCCCGGCTCCCGAGGCCACCGTGCCCGCCACCCCGTCCGCCCCCGTCGCTCCCGCTCCGGCCGCCACTCCGTCCGCCCCCGCTCCGGTCGCCGCCCGGCCCCGCCCGCCCGCCCGGCCCCGACCCCTGGCCGTGCTCGCCGCCACCGCCGCCAGCACCGCCGCGCTCCTCCTGCTCGTCGCCCTCGGCACGGTCCTCCACCACCCCCTGCTCGTACCGCCGCTCGCCGCGAGCATGGCCCTGGTCGCCGCCTCGCCCGAACTGCCGCTCTCCCAGCCCCGCTCACTCGTCGGCGGCCAGCTGCTCTCCGCCCTCACCGGCTTCGCCGTGCTCGCCGTCGCGGGCCCCGGCCTGTGGAGCGCCGCCGTCGCCGGCGGCCTCGCGCTCGGCGTGATGATGCTCGCCCGCACCCCGCACTCCCCGGCCGCCGCCACCGCCGTGATCGTCGCCCTCCAGGACCCGCCCTTCCTGGCCTTCACCGCCCTGCTCCTCCTGGCCTGCCTCCTCCTCGTCGCGGTCGGCCTCGCCGCCGCCCGCGCCACCCGCCGCGCCTATCCCACGTACTGGTTCTAGGCCGATCGCCTAACCTCGGTGCATGAAGCAGGAGTTGCGGGTGGCGGCCTACGCCGTGTGCGTCAGGGACGGGGAGATACTGCTGGCACGCTGGGTGGCCCGGGACGGCACCAAGCGGTGGACCCTGCCCGGCGGTGGCATGGACCACGGCGAGGAACCCGTCGCGACCGTCGTCCGCGAGGTCGAGGAGGAGACCGGGTACCTCAGTGAACCCACGGCCCTCCTCGGCGTCGACTCCGTCCTGCGCACCTGGACGCCCCGCCTCGGCATCCCCGGTTCCTTCCAGGGCCTCCGCCTCCTCTACGAGGCCCGGATCACCGGCGGCGCCCTCCGCAACGAGACCGGTGGCTCCACCGACCTCGCCGCCTGGCATCCGCTGGACTCCGTCGCCGCCCTGCCCCGGGTCGAACTCGTCGACATCGGGCTCGACCTGTGGCGCGAGCGCCCCCCGCTCGGCCGCTCCCGGCTCACCGGCCCGGGAAACGGCTGAAAAGAGCTCAACCGGCCCGGGGCGGCGCAACCCGGGCCGCCCGTCCGCGGTCCTCCCCGCCGACCGCAGTACCTCCGTACACAGATCAGGGGACACCGCATGTCAGCCGTACGCACCACGCGCGCCGCTCTCGCCACCGCCCTCGTCGCGGGCCTCACCGTCACCGCCCTCGCCACGCCGGCCCTGGCCGCCCCGGCCGACCGGGACCACACGGCGACCCAGCGGGCACTCCAGGCCGCCGTCGACGCGGGCGTCCCGGGCGCGGTCGCCCAGGCGCGCGACGGGGGAGCGTCCTGGACCGGCACCGCCGGCGAGCGCGGCGGCGACGACCGCTACCGGGTCGGCTCCATCACCAAGACCTTCGTCGCCACCGTCCTCCTCCAGCTCCAGGCCGAGGGCCGGATCGACCTCGACGACCCGGTCGAGAAGTGGCTGCCCGGCCTGGTGCGCGGCAACGGCCACGACGGCCGGAAGATCACCGTCCGCCAGCTCCTCAACCACACCAGCGGCATCTACAGCTACACCGAGGACCCCGGCTTCCAGACGAAGGTCTTCGGCGCCGGCTTCCTGAAGCACCGCTACGACACCTGGGCCCCCGAGCGGCTCGTCGCCATCGCCATGGAGCACCGGCCGGAGTTCGGGCCCGGCACCTCCTGGAAGTACTCCAACACCAACTTCGTCCTCGCCGGCCTGGTGATCGAGAAGGTCACCGGACGCCCCTACGGCAAGGCCGTCGAGAACCGGATCATCAAGCCGCTGAAGCTCCGCTCCACCAGCGTCCCCGGCACCCGGCCGACCGTGCGCGGGCCGCACAGCCCCGCGTACTCCACGCTCTCCACGGACCCCACCGCGCCCGTCCACGACGTCACCGAGCTCAACCCCTCCCTCGCCCAGGCGGCCGGCGAGATGATCTCCGACTCCGCCGATCTCCAGACCTTCTACCGGGCCCTGCTCAAGGGCCGCCTGCTCCCGAAGAACGAGATGCGCGAACTCACCACCGCCGTCCCGGTCTCCCCCCAGCGCCCCGACTTCCGCTACGGCCTCGGCATCTCCTGGCAGAAGCTCGGCTGCGGCACCGAGATATGGGGCCACGGCGGCGGCATCCACGGCTCCCTCTCCGAGGCCTACACCACCCGCGACGGCCGGCACTCCCTCGCCGCGAACATCAACGCCGACTGGACGGGCGACACGCAGGCGGTCATCGAGGCCGAGTTCTGCGGTACGGAGCCGAAGGCCGCGGCGGGGAAGGCGGACCCGAAGGGGCTCGCCGCGAAGGCCGCGGCCGGGCTCCTGCCGGCGGGCTGACCCTCACCGGGGCAGGACGGCGACGTACGCGGCCGGCTGCCGGTCCGACGCGGCCATCAGGGCCGTGCGGACCACGGCGGCCTGCTGCTCCATCGACTCCCGCAGCTTGCGCGGGGTGAGGTGGACGACGGTGATCCCGAGCCGCTCCAGGTGCTCGCGCTTGCGGGTGTACTCGGCCCACCGCGCGTCGTCGTCCTCGCGCGGCGCCCGGGTGTCCAGCTCGACCGCGACCGCCTGGTCCGGCCAGTAGGCGTCGAGCCCTCCCAGGTGCGGGCCGCCCGGCAGCCGCAGGTCCACGTTCCACAGCGGGTCCGGCAGCCCGAACGCGCGCACCATCTCGTAGAGCCGCTCCTCCGACAGGGACCGTCCCTCGGCCAGCAGCGTGTCCACGGCGTCCACGACGTGCGGGCGGGTGAGCAGCCGGGCCCGGCTCAGCTCGCGGACCACCGGGCCCGGTTCGCAGTGCCCGCCCCGGACCGCCTCGGTGAGCACCCGCCGTACCGCCTCCGGGTCCGGCAGCGCCGCCACCGCGTCGGCGACCGCCCGGGCCACCGGGGCGACCGGCAGACCGGTGACCTCCACCGGCTCCGGCGTCCCGGGCGCCCGCACCACCCGTACCCAGCCGGTCGAGCGCGGGCGCCGGGCCCCGGGCACCAGCACGTCGATCCGGTCCAGGGCCGTCAGCGGGGGAGCGGCGGTGAAGCCGTGCAGGGCCAGCGCGGCGAGACCCGTGATCATCGGCTGCGGTTCCTGGACGGGCACGGCCCCGTCCTTGCGGGCGTACAGGAGGGCGGCGCCCAGCCGGTCCTCGCTGGTGGGCCGTCCCGGGCGGAGCAGGAAGACCCCGGGCAGCAGCTGCTGCCAGTCGCCGCCCGGGGCACAGTGGGCGGCGACCTCGGCCCCGGTCAGGCCCTGCGCCCTCAATTGGACGGTGGTGGCGAGACGTTGCGTGTCGGGGATGCGGGGGGCGCGGGGGAGGGGGCGGGGGGAGATGGGGGTGTTGTGGTTCATGCCGGGGGTCTTCCGCTTCCGAAGGGTCGCCTAACCCCTGTTACACGCTCGTCGACATTCCGGGACAACCCCGCCCTAAAGTACGCGCGTTCGAATGCCGATGACGGGCCCGGCCACGGCGGCCGGCTCCGGGCCCGCCCACGGGAAGGGCCCCGGAGCCGCGCGTTCCCGCGCGCCACCGGGGCCCTCCCCCGTCGTACCGCCCGCGCCGCTACGGGGCCATTCCGTCGCAGGCCTGCGCCCGCAGCGCCCGCGCCAGGTCGTCCCGTGCCTCCAGGACCAGACGGCGCAGGGCCGGGGCCGCCCCGGCGTGCTCCGACAGCCAGGCGTCCGTCGCCGCGAGGGTCTCCTCACGGTCCTGGAGCGCCGGGAAGAGACCCCGGACCACGTCCATGCCGATCTGGATGGACCGCTCGGCCCACAGCCGCTCGATCACCGCGAAGTACTTCTCCGTGTAGGGAGCGGTCAGCTCCCGCTGCGAGGGCTGGGCGAAGCCCGCGATCGTCGCCCCCACCAGCGCGTTCGACAGGGCGTCCGACTCGACGACCTGCGCCCAGGCCTGCGCCTTGACCTCCGCCGCCGGCCGCGAGGCGAGCAGCCGGACCTGGTGCCGCTTGCCCGTCGCCGTGTCGTCCCGGGCCAGCTCCTCGCCGATCCGGGTCTCGTCGGCCCGCCCGTACGCGGCCAGCGGCGACAGCAGGGCCCAGCGCAGCTCCTGGTCGACGTCGAGCCCGTCGATCTTCGCCGTACCGTCCAGCAGCCCCTCCAGGAGCTGGAAGTCCGCCTC
>NZ_JAPSIW010001013.1 GCF_031178505.1 Streptomyces sp.
CCGCGCCGCCCTGTTCGTTCCGCCGCCGCACCAGCCACCACATCATCCGGTCGCCCCGCCCTGCCCCCGCGCGGGTGACCGCCGCCCCCATCGCACCGTGCCGCCATGCCGCACGCCTCGCCACACCTCTGCGCCATCGCGCCCGGCCCGCCACGGCCGACGCCCGAAGGAGCACTGACGCCATCGCCGAGCCGCACCCGGAGGAGACGCCCGTGCACCACACCACCGCCCTGCTCATCGAGCTCGGGGCCATCATCCTGGCCCTCGGCCTCCTCGGCCGCTTCGCCGGACGGGTGGGCTTCTCGCCCATCCCCCTCTACCTCCTCGCCGGACTCGCCTTCGGGCACGGCGGCATCCTGTCGCTCGGCGCCAGCGAGGAGTTCATCGCCACCGGCGCCGAGATCGGCGTCATCCTCCTGCTGCTCCTGCTCGGCCTCGAGTACAGCGCGGGAGAACTCGTCACCAACCTCAAGACCCAGTTCCCCTCCGGGATCGTCGACTTCGTGCTCAACGCGCTGCCGGGAGCAGTGGCCGCGCTGCTCCTCGGCTGGGGCCCGGTCGCCGCCGTCGCCCTCGCCGGCGTCACCTGGATCTCCTCGTCGGGCGTCATCGCGAAGGTCCTCGGCGACCTGGGCCGCCTCGGCAACCGCGAGACACCCGTCATCCTCGGCGTCCTGGTCATCGAGGACCTCGCCATGGCCCTCTACCTGCCTCTCCTCACCGCACTGCTCGCCGGGGCGGGCCTGGCGGGCACCGGCCTGACGCTGCTCATCTCGCTGGGCACCGTCGGCGCCGTGCTGTACGTCGCCCTGCGCCACGGACGCCTGCTCAGCCGTGCCGTCTCCTCCAGCAACCCCGAGATGCTCCTCCTCGTCGTCCTCGGACTCACCCTGCTGGTGGCCGGTATCGCCCAGCAGCTCCATGTCTCCGCCGCCGTCGGCGCGTTCCTCGTGGGCATCGCGCTGTCCGGCAGGACGGCCGAGGGCGCCGGGGTGCTGCTCTCGCCCCTGCGGGACCTGTTCGCCGCGGTGTTCTTCGTCTTCTTCGGCCTGTCCACCGACCCCGCCGACATCCCGGCCGTCCTGGTCCCCGCCCTGCTCCTGGCCGTCGTCACCACGGGCACGAAGATCGCCACCGGCTGGTACGCGGCCGGGCGCGCCGGGGTGCGGGCCGCCGGCCGGTGGCGGACCGCGGGCGCGCTGGTGGCTCGCGGTGAGTTCTCCATCGTCATCGCCGGGCTCGCGGTCGGCGCCGAGCCCCGCATCGGCCCGCTGGCCACCGCGTACGTCCTGATCATGGTCGTGACCGGCCCGGTCGCCGCCCGCTTCACCGAGCCCGTGGCCCGCCGCCTCAGCCGCCGCGCCCCCGCCCCGGCGGCCACACCCGTGGCGGCGTCCGCGCCCGCCGCCGACGCCGAGCGCCGCGACGCGGAAGCCATGCCCGCCCCCTGACCTGTCAACGCCCGGCCCGGCAGCGCCGGGCGCGCACCGACCGTCGACCGAACGAGGGAGACCGGATGACCACCCAAGCCGTACCCGGGCGACTGCTCGACGGCTACGCCGACATCCTGACCGAGGCGACCGCGACCGGCCGCCGCCTGACCCGAGAGGAGCTGACCTCACGCCGGGCGCTCGGCGCGCAGGCCGCCGAGGCCGGGCTGGCCTGGCGGGCCCTCGTACGCGAACACCTCACCGCGACGCGCGCCCACGGCCGTGCCACCCGCGACCCCGAGCACCTGCTCGCCACGGCGGCCCAGGCCATCGACGCCTTCGCGGAGGGGTACGAGCGCGCACAGCGCATGATCGTCCGTCAGGAAGGTCACGCACG
>NZ_JAPSIW010001014.1 GCF_031178505.1 Streptomyces sp.
GGCTCGGCGGTGGCGTCGGGGACGGCGGGGCCACGGCCCGGGACCTCCGGCGGGACCGTCCTCGGTCCCTGCGGGCCCGGCCGGCTGTGCCTCTGGCCGAAGCCCGACTTCAAGGGCCGGGTGCGGACCCACGAGCTGGCGACCACGGACGTCGACAGCTGTGTCGCCCTGCCCGCCGGCACCTCGGCGCAGTCCCTGGTCAACCGGACCGGCCGCCCGGTGACGACCTACCAGTCCGCCGAGTGCGCGGAGACGGGGGAGTTCGAGACCTACCCGGGACGCGGCGTCTGGGTGCCGCAGTCGCCCTACGAGGTCAGAGCGTTCAAGATCTGGGAGCGCTAGGGGAGGGGACCGCCTGGAGGTCCGGCGGGGAGAGGCGCGCGACTTCGGCGCGCAGCTCCCGGACCTCCTGGGTCAGCGCCTCCAGGAGTTCGGTCTGGCGGCGTTCCACGGCGTCGTCGCGCTCGAAACGGGAGATGAACCAGGCCGCGATGTTGGCGGTGACGACACCGAGCAGCGCGATCCCCGAGAGCATCAGGCCGACGGCGAGGACCCGGCCGAGGCCCGTGGTGGGGGCGTGGTCGCCGTAGCCGACGGTGGTCATCGTCGTGAAGGACCACCAGACCGCGTCCCCGAGGGTCTTGATGTTGCCGTCCGGGGCGTCCCGCTCCACGTGCAGCACGGCCAGCGAGCCGAACATCATCAGCCCCACCACCGCGCCCGCCACGTAGGTGGTGAGCGTGATCTGCGGGGCCATCCGGGCCCGCCGGCCCACGAGGAGGAGGGTGGAGACGAGACGCAGCAGCCGCAGCGGCTGCACCAGCGGCAGCAGGACGGCGAGCAGATCGAGGGGGTGGGAGCGGACGAACGCCCAGCGGGCCCGGGCGAGCGAGAACCGGACGGCGTAGTCCAGGGCGAACGCGGCCCACACCGCCCACTCGACCAGGCCGCACACCCGGTGCACCCAGGGCGCCGCCCCGGGGGCCACGATCGGCACGGCGTACGCCACGGCGAACGCCACCGCCAGCACCAGCAGGGGCGCCCGGGTGCTCTCTTCCCAGCGCACCCTGAGGGGCCGCTCCTTCATGACGGACATGACGGGCATCGTAAGGAATGCCGAAGGGCGGCGGGACCACCGGTCCCACCGCCCTCACCACCGGCCACCGGACAAGCCACGCAGCCGGGCCCTGCTCTCCGCGGCCACGGTGACGCCCCGGTCTCTCAAGGGCGGCGGTTCCGTCCCCGTGCGGAGCCGCACCCCGCCCGCGGGGTACGGGTGCGGCCCGGGCGGTCCCGCCCGGGCGTGGCCACCGTCAGGCGTCGCCCCCGGCGGGGCCCGGGTCGGCGGCCGCCACGTCGAGCAGCTGGTAGCGGTCGACGGCCTGCTTCAGGGCCGAGCGGTCGACCTTGCCCGCACGGGCCAGCTCGGTCAGCACGGCCAGGACGATCGACTGGGCGTCGATGTGGAAGTAGCGGCGGGCCGCGCCGCGCGTGTCGGCGAAGCCGAAGCCGTCCGCGCCGAGCGAGGTGTACGGACCCGGGACCCACCGGGAGATCTGGTCCGGCACCGACCGCATCCAGTCCGAGACCGCCACGAACGGGCCCTCGGCGCCCTGGAGCTTCCGCGTCACGTACGGGACGCGCTGCTCCTCGTCGGGGTGCAGCAGGTTGTGCTCCTCGACGGCCACGGCGTCGCGGCGCAGCTCGTTCCAGGAGGTCGCGGACCAGACGTCGGCCCGCACGTTCCACTCCTCGGCGAGGATCCGCTGCGCCTCGATCGCCCACGGCACGGCGACACCCGAGGCCATGATCTGCGCCGGGATCGC
>NZ_JAPSIW010001015.1 GCF_031178505.1 Streptomyces sp.
CGGGTGGGGGCCGCGACGGCACTGGTCGCCGTGAGGGTCAGGGCGCCGGCCAGGGCGGCCGCGGTGATCCAGTGGCTGGGCTTGCGGACGGGCATGGAACCTCCAGGTGAGCGGCGGCCGGGAGGTAACCCGGCCGTGACGCGGTTCACAGTCATCGAGGAATGACTCGGATTTGCACATGCTCACAAATAGGTTACCGACCGGTCAATAACTTTTGTCCACTACTTGGGGGACGACAACAGCGGGCCAAGCTCACCCGCGCCCGCGGGCGCGGCGCCGCACGGCGACGGCCACTCCGACGGCCATCGCGGCGACCACACTCAAGGCCACGAGGCCTGTGAGTACCGGCCGGAGCTCCTCGAGCGCGCTGCGGCGAGGCCACCCGTCCGGGGGACGGAGTGGCGCCCCGTCGTCGATGGTGGACGATGCGAAGCCCAGGACGACCGCGGCCGTGGCGTCGCTCATGTCCTCGAGGACCTGGAGGTCGACGTTGTCCAGGTCGTCGCAGGCGGCGTTGTAGCAGGGGTCGTAGTCCGCGCCGGCCCGGCCCCCGTACCGGTCCACCTGCCGCCGTGTCTTCTCGCCCGTGTCGCCGGTGAAGAGCCCGCCCACGGGGATCCCGGCCTCGGCGAACACGAGGTGGTCGCTGCCGTCGTCGATCGGCACCTCGTCGAAAGCCACCGCCTCGGACTCGAAGTAGCCTTCGAACGCCACCTCGATGGCGTCCGATCCGTCCGGCGCCTCGATGGAGTCGTCGTGCCAGCCATTGCCGGACGTGTCGCCGTCGTAGACGAAGCGCCCGTAGTTCGGGGAGCCGATCATGTCGAAGTTCAGGTACATCGCGATGTCCTCGAACGCCCCGGGGTCATTGGCCCGGAGATCGGAGAGGTAGTGGTCGGCGCCGTTGAGGTTCAATTCCTCCGCGCCCCACCAGGCGAAGCGCACCGTGTTCTGCGTGCCGGTGCCGGCCAGGGCCTCGGCCACCGCGAGGACGCCTGCGGCGCCGGAGCCGTTGTCGTTGAGTCCGGGGCCCTCCGGCACGCTGTCCAGGTGCGCGCCGACCAGCACGGTGCTGTCCGGGTCACCCGTGGCCGTGTCCGCCAGGACGTTGTACGTCACGCGGCGCTCCGAGGACGTGTCCTCGCCGTGCTCGTGGTCGTGGTCCTCGCCGTACGGGAACGTGAAGGCCTGTACCCGAGGGTGATAGCCGGCGGCCCGCAGCCGCTCCACGACGTGGTCGACGCTCCTCCGGTAGCCGTCGGTGCCGGCGGCACGGTTGCCGCCGTGGGCGTCCGCGGCGTCCTGGAAGGCCCGCAGGTGACCCTCCAGCTGCTCGGCGGTGACGGCCCGGGTAATCTCCTCCGTCGAGGCGGCGCCGTCGCGCCCGGCCGGAAGGGCCGCGGCGGGGACTTGGGCCGGGAGGAGGAGAGCCACTGCCAGCACGGCCGGGGCGAGCCCTCTGCTGAGTGCTCGTCGACGCACGACCCCTCCCTCGGGACCTGGCACCGTCCGCGCCCTCGGTGGACGTCTCTCGCGACGTGCGCCGCGGATTGACGGTACTGTGCGATCACACAAGCACGGGCCGGGGCTCCGGTCAATGATCGGCAGGTCATCCGTCGCCGCGCTGCGACACGGCCGCGGGCACCCGATTTCCCACCCGCCCGGCCGGATGGCTATGATGGAGCAGTTGTTTCCGGCTGAGACCGGATGCTTCACGGGATGTGGCGCAGCTTGGTAGCGCGCGTCGTTCGGGACGACGAGGTCGCAGGTTCAAATCCTGTCATCCCGACCACCAGCGAAAGGCCCCGGACCAGTCGGTCCGGGGC
>NZ_JAPSIW010000316.1 GCF_031178505.1 Streptomyces sp.
CGTGGGGCTCGCCGGACGGCTGCAGGTTCGCTATCGCGTATGCGGTCATGGCACGAGCATGCCGGGACACGGCCTCCGGGGTCGATTACCCCGGAGGTCATGCCCCGGCGGTCGTCCTCATGCCGGGCCCGCACGACGTACCCGGCCCCTGCGGTCCCGCCGGGCGCCCCTGCGGGACCGCCTCAGATGGTCGACGTGTCGATGACGAAGCGGTAGCGCACGTCGCTCGCGAGGACCCGCTCGTAGGCCTCGTTGACGCGGTCGGCGGAGATCACCTCGACCTCGGCGCCCAGGCCGTGCGCGGCGCAGAAGTCGAGCATCTCCTGGGTCTCGGCGATGGAGCCGATCATCGATCCGGCCAGGGTGCGGCGGCCGTTGATGAGGGAGAAGAGGTTGAGCGAGACGGGCTCCTCGGGGGCGCCGACGTTCACCAGGGCCCCGTCGGTCCTCACCAGGCTCAGGTAGGCGCTCAGGTCGAGCGGCGCGGAGACGGTGGAGACGACGAGGTCGAAGGTGCCGGCGAGCGTCTCGAAGGTGGCCGGGTCGGCGGTGGCGTAATAGTGGTCGGCGCCGAGCCGGAGACCGTCCTCCCGCTTCTTGAGCGACTGGCTGAGGACGGTCACCTCGGCGCCGAGCGCGTGGGCGATCTTGACGCCCATGTGGCCGAGGCCGCCGAGGCCGACGATCGCGACCTTCTTGCCGGGCCCCGCCTTCCAGTGCACGAGCGGCGAGTAGAGGGTGATGCCGGCGCAGAGCAGCGGGGCGGCCTCGTCCAGCGCGATGCCCTCGGGGATGCGCAGGGTGTAGTTCTCGTCCACCACGACGTGGGTGGAGTAGCCGCCGTAGGTGGGCTCGCCGTCCTTGCCGTGGTCGTTGTACGTGCCGGTGGCGCCGCGCTCGCAGTACTGCTCCAGGCCCCGCAGGCAGTACTCGCAGGTGCGGCAGGAGTCGACGAAGCAGCCGACGCCGACGCGGTCACCGACCCGGAACTTCGTGACGCCGGACCCGGTCTCGGCGACGACGCCGGCGATCTCGTGGCCGGGGACCATCGGGAAGATGCCCTCGCCCCAGCCGTCGCGGGCCTGGTGGATGTCGGAGTGGCAGATGCCGGCGTACTTGATCTCGATGAGGACGTCGTGCTCGCCGACGGCCCGGCGCGGCACGGTCGTGCGCTCCAGGGGGGCGTGGGCGGCGGGGGCGGCGTAAGCGGGAACGTGCGTGGTCATGGGGACGAGCCTGCCGGGGTCGTACGACGTCACCCAGCCACCTGTTCTGCCTACGACCGGCGTGCCTACCACTGGCAGGGTCAGGATCGTACGCCCGGCGGCGGGCGTGCGGCGGCGATACTTGGGAGGCATGGACCTCAGTGCCGAACTCAGTGAATTCCTCCGGTCCCGGCGTGCCCGGCTGAAGCCGCAGGACGTGGGGCTGCCCGAGTTCGGGCGGCACCGGCGGGTGCCGGGGCTGCGCCGGGAGGAGCTGGCGCAGCTGGCCGGTGTGTCGGTGGCGTACTACACGCGCCTGGAGCAGGGCAACGGGCGCAACGTGTCCATGGAGGTCCTGGACTCGATCGCGCGGGCGCTGCGGCTGAGCGACACGGAGCGGGCCCATCTGACGCACCTGGCGAAGCCGACGGTGAAGAAGCGGCAGCGGGCGGCGATCGCCCGTCCGCAGCGGGTGCGGCCGGGGGTGGCGCATCTGCTGGACGCGATGACGGAGGTGCCGGCGCTGCTGCTCGGGCGGCGCCTGGACATCCTGGCGTGGAACCGGATGGCGCGGGCGGTCTTCGGCGACCTGGAGACGTGGGAGCCGCACGACCGGAACATGGCCCGGATGGTGTTCCTGGACCCCAACGCCCGGGACCTGTACGTGGGGTGGGAGTGCAAGGCCATCGAGGTGGTGAGCGCGCTGCGGCTGTACGCGGGCTGCTACCCGGACGACCCGGAGCTGCTGGCCCTCGTGGGCGAGCTGTCGGTGCGCAGTGAGGAGTTCCGCTCGTTGTGGGCGGCGCACACGGTGACCGACAAGGGGCACGGGACGAAGGTGCTGCGGCATCCGCTGGTGGGCGAGATGACGCTGTCGTACGAGTCGCTGAAGGTGGCGGGGGACGATCCGGACCTGATGCTGGTGACGTACCAGGCGGAGCCCGGCTCGGCGTCGGCGGACGCGCTGCGGCTGCTCGCGCAGTGGGGCGCGCAGGAGCCGGCGGGGGCCGCGCGGGAGTGAGGTGCGCGGGCGCGGGAACGGCGAAGGCCCCCTCCGGTGCGGAGGGGGCCTTCGCCGTGGTGCGCGCCGCGGGCGGCGCGACGCCGGTGCCGCTACGGACTTCCGGTACGGGTCAGAGGGCCGAGCCGGCCTTCCAGTCGGCCCAGCTCATGTTCCAGCCGTTGAGGCCGTTGTCGGGGGCGATCGTCTTGTCCTTGGAGTTCTTGACGATCACGACGTCACCGACGATGGAGCGGTCGTAGAACCAGGCGGCCATCTGGTTGGGGTCGCCGGCGCCCTTGACGTCGTTGAGACCCACGCAGCCGTGGCTGGTGTTCGACGAGCCGAAGATCGAGTCCGGGCCCCAGTAGTTGCCGTGGATGAAGGTGCCGGAGGTGGACAGGCGCATGGCGTGCGGCACGTCCTTGATGTCGTACTCGCCCTTGCCGTCGGAGTCGGTGAAGCCGACGGTGGCGCCGTTCATCCGGGTCTCCTTGAACTTCTCGGAGATCACCATCTGACCGTTGTAGGTCGGGTTCTCCGGGGAGCCGGCGGAGATCGGGATCGTCTTGACCGTCTTGCCGTCCTGGGTGACCGTCATCGTCTTGGTGGCGACGTCGACGGTGGAGACCTGGTTGCGGCCGATCTTGAAGGTGACCGTCTTCTGCTGGACGCCGTACACGCCCTCCGCGCCCTCGACGCCGTCGAGGTTCAGCTTGAGGGTCACGGTCGACCCCTCGGCCCAGTACTTCTCGGGCCGGAAGTCGAGCCGCTGGGAGTTGAACCAGTGGCCGACGACCTCCTGGCCGGAGCTGGAGGAGACCGAGATGCCGCTCTGGACGGCCTTCTTGTCGCTGATCTCCTTGTTGAAGGTGATCGAGACCGGCATGCCGACACCGACGGTCGAGCCGGCCTCCGGGGTGAAGTTGCCGATGAAACTGTTGGCCTTGGACACCGTGGTGAAGGAGGAGTTCTCGTGCGCCTCCAGGCCCTCCGCGTCCACGGCCGTCGCCGCGATCTTGTAGACCGTCGCGCGCTCCAGCTGCTCCGTGGGCTTCCAGCTCAGTCCGTCGGCCGCTATCTCGCCCTTGACCGCCTTGCCGTCCCCGGAGGTCATGGTGACCTCGGTGAGCTTGCCCTGGGCCACGGTGACCTTGGCGTCCTTGTTGATCGACGCGTTCTGGGCACCGCTCTCCGGGGAGATGGTGATCTGCGCCTTGGAGGTCTTCTGGGCAGCCGCCTCGTCGATCTCGGCCTGAGACTGAGGGGTCGTGGGAGCGGAGGCGCCGTCCTTGTCGCCGTCGTTGCACGCCGAGAGCACCAACACGCCGCTGAGCACCGCGGCCGCGGCCGCCAGGCTCCTGCGCCGCTTGCCGTCCGTCATCACACGCTTCTCCATCGTCGCCGATTCCCTGTCAACTCTGTAAAACACGCATCACACCCCGTCCGGTTCCAAAACCGGCCGGGGTGTGGGGAACGCCACTGCTCCCCGCGGAACCCCACGGAGACCCATGGAACACCACTGGCCGACACGCGCCCGCGCGGCTGGTGGTTCCCCGCGCGGACCGGGCGGCGGCGCCGGGGCACGGGAAGGCCCCGGGACGCCGTCCCGGGGCCTCGCGGTCAGGGCCCTGCCCGCCCGGGGGCGGGTGCGGGGTCCTCAGGGGCGGTCGTCGTCCTCGTCGTCCTCGTCGTCCGCATCCTCCTCGCCGAGGTCCCACTCCAGGGCATCGGGGTCGTAGTCGATCTCCTCGCTGCTCCAGGAGGCCTGGACCATCTCGATGCCGGGGACGTCGCGGATCAGCTCGAAGGGTTCGACGAGGTACGCGAGGGCCTCGGCGCTGTCCTCCTGAACGGCGGAGCGGGCGTGGACGCGCTCCTCCTCGGGCATGAACTCGTCGGCGTCGATCCGCCCCTCGGCGGCCTCGGTCAGCTCGGCGGGGCCGCTGATCTCCAGGACGACGTCGACACGAAGACGTACATAGCGTGCTGTCTCGGAAGTACTCATGGACCGGAGCGTAGGTCCGGGGAGGCCTCGGCTTTCCCACGACCCGCTGTGTTCACTAGCATCGGCGCACCGCCTCTTCCTCGGTTTCCGCAAGGGGGATCGACACTCCGTGTCCACCGCTCGACGCCCACTGCTGACCGCCACCGCCGCGGGGACGCTGCTCTGCGCCCTGTGGTTCGTGCCGTCCGCCAACGCCACCGACGACCGGGGCGGGAGCGGGGTGCGGGTCGGCACCCACCACGAGAGCTCCGGGGCGGGGGGCGCGCGCCTGGCGGAGACCGGGGGGCTCGACACCATGCCGTACGTGCTGGGCGGGACCGGGTTCCTGGGAGTGGGCGCCGGCTTCGTGGCGCTGGCGATGCACCGGCGCGGCCGGGCCTCCTGACCGGCGCGGCCGAGGCCGTCACCGTACGACGGAGGGCCGCCCCCGGGGATCGGGGGCGGCCCTTCGCGCACGCGGGCGGGTACGGGTCCCGGCCGCGGCCGGACGGTCAGGCCAGGGGGCCGGTCACGGGCTCGACGGCGGCGACGAGACGGCCCTCGCGGACGAAGGCGTCGGCGGCGGCCAGGTCGGGGGCGAGGAAGCGGTCCGGGCCGGGGCCCTGGACGCCGGCGGCGCGCAGGGCGTCGATGGCGGCCCGCGAGGCGGGCGCCGGGGTGAGGCCCTCGCGCAGTTCGATGCCGCGGCTGGCGGCGTACAGCTCGACGGCGATGATCCGGTTGAGGTTGCCGATCGCGGTGCGCAGCTTGCGGGCGGCGGACCAGCCCATGGAGACGTGGTCCTCCTGCATGGCGGAGGACGGGATGGAGTCGGCGGAGGCCGGGACGGCGAGCCGCTTCATCTCGCTGACCAGGGCGGCCTGCGTGTACTGGGCGATCATCAGGCCCGAGTCGACGCCGGCGTCCTCGGCGAGGAAGGGCGGCAGGCCGTGCGAGCGGTTCTTGTCGAGGAGCCGGTCGGTGCGGCGCTCCGCGATGGAGCCGAGGTCGGCGGCGGCGATCGCGAGGAAGTCGAGGACGTACGCGACGGGGGCGCCGTGGAAGTTGCCGTTGGAGCGGACCTGGCCGTCCTCGAGGACGACGGGGTTGTCGACGGCGGCGGCCAGCTCGCGCTCGGCGACGAGCCGGGCGTGGGCGAGGGTGTCGCGGCCGGCGCCGGCGACCTGCGGGGCGCAGCGGATCGAGTACGCGTCCTGGACGCGGGGGGCCTCGCCCGCCTGGAAGTGGCCGGTGAGACCGGAGCCCTTGAGGACGGCCAGCATGTTGGCGGCGGAGGCGGCCTGGCCGGGGTGGGGGCGGATGGAGTGCAGCTCGGGTTCGAGGACCTTCTCGGTGCCGAGGAGGGCTTCGAGGGAGAGGGCGGCGGTGACGTCGGCCGACTTGTAGAGGGTGTCGAGGTCGGCGAGGGCCATGATCAGCATGCCGAGCATGCCGTCGGTGCCGTTGAGGAGGGCGAGGCCCTCCTTCTCCTTGAGTTCCACGGGGCGGATGCCGTGCTCGGCGAGCAGCTCGCCGGCGGGGCGGACCGTGCCGTCGGGGCCCTCGGCGTCGCCTTCGCCCATGAGGGCGAGGGCGCAGTGGGAGAGCGGCGCGAGGTCGCCGGAGCAGCCGAGGGAACCGTACTCGTGCACGACCGGGGTGATGCCGGCGTTGAGCACGTCGGCCATGGTCCGCGCGACCTCGGGGCGGACGCCGGTGCGGCCGGAGGCGACGGTCTTCAGCCGCAGGAACATCAGGGCGCGTACGACCTCGCGCTCCACGCGCGGGCCCATGCCGGCGGCGTGCGAGCGGACGATGTTGCGCTGGAGCTGGGCGCGGAGTTCCTGGCTGATGTGCCGGGTGGCGAGCGCGCCGAATCCGGTGGAGACCCCGTAGACGGGCTCGGGCTTGGCGGCGAGCGCGTCCACGACGGCGCGGGAGGCGGCGAGCGCCTGCACGGCCTCGGGCGACAGCTCGACGCGGGCGCCGTGACGGGCGACGTCGATGACGTCCTGCGGGGTCGTGCCGGACGTGCCGAGGACGACTGTCTGCATATCCATATTCAGCACCCTACGGATTGAAGACCGACATGTCACTAGGCGATGTGTCACGGCCCGGCAGCGGCCGGGGTCCTTACCGGCGGGTCGGGGACGAGGCGGCCCGCCGGCCCGCGCGGGACCCCGCCGCGCGCGCCCTCACGGCTGCTCGGGCGGGAGGTCGAGCGTCGGGGCGTCGCGGAAGCGGCGGCGGTCACGGGAGGGGGACGGGGTGTCCGCGAGGCGGATGACCGTGCCGTCGCGGCCCGCCACGACCGGCTTGGCCGAGCGGGCCGCCTTGGCCCGGTACTGGGCCGCGTCCGCGAGGCGGAAGAGGCGGCGGGCGGACTTGAGCGGGCCGATGGGGTCGCCGGTGGACGCCACGCCGCAGGCCACGCCCTCCCCCAGCTCCAGCTCCGCCGCCCGTACGCACAGCTCCTCGGCGACCGCGACCACCTCGTCCGCCGTCGGGCCGACCGTCAGCAGGCAGAACTCGTCGCCGCCGAGCCGGGCCGCCAGCGCGCCCGGGAGCCGGGCGCCGCAGCGGGAGAGGACGGAGCCGAAGCGTTCGAGGAGCCGGTCGCCCACGGCGTGGCCGTGGGTGTCGTTGACCCGCTTGAGGCCGTTGAGGTCGCAGACCATCAGGCTGACGACGGAGCCGTCCGCCCGGTAGCGCTCGATGGCCTCGTCCAGACGGGTGTCGACGGCGCGCCGGTTCGCGAGGCCGGTGAGCGGGTCGGTGAAGGCGAGCTTCCGCACCTCCTCCAGCCGCTCCGCCTGCGCGATCCCGGCCGCGACGACCGCCGCGAGGACGGTGGCGAAGTCCGCGTCCGCCCGGGCGAAAGGTTTCGCCCCGGCGGGCCGGGCGACGTACAGCTCCCCCCACGCCCGCCCGTGGAGCACGATCGGCGCGACGACGCAGCTGCCCCGGCCGCGCCGCCGCAGGGCCAGGACCCGGCTGGTCGGGAGGGGGGCCTCGGCGGTCTCCACCCAGGCGTCCGGCTCACCCCCGCCCGCCCACTGCTCGTGCAGGAACTCGGTGATCTCCGGGAACTGATGGACGGGGTACGTCTCCGAGTCCGGGAACTCCTCCTCGCCCTCGGCCCGCTCCCCGGCGTTCACCAGGACCTTCAGGCGGCCGTGGTCCCGTTCCCAGACCGACAGCGCGGCGAAGGTGCCGTCGAGCCCGTCGCCCGCGCCGAGCGCCGCCGCCC
>NZ_JAPSIW010000317.1 GCF_031178505.1 Streptomyces sp.
TGCGCGGAAGGGGCCGAACGGGTACGGAACTCCCGCACCCACGCCACCAGGAGCACCGCGGCGGTCGCCGCCGCCGACCACAGGACCTGCGGGCGCGACCCCTCGTCGGTCAGCATCAGCACGACCACCCCCGCCATCGCGGCCAGCGCCAGCCAGGTCAGCCACGGGAAGCCCCACATCCGCAGCGTCAGTGTCTCTGGCGCCTCCCGCTCGATCCGGCGCCGCAGCCGCAGCTGCGAGACCGCGATCAGCGCCCACACGAACAGCAGCACCGCGCCCACCGCGTTGAGCATGTAGAGGAAGACCGAATCCGGCCACTTCAGATTGAGCAGGACCGAGACGAAACCGAAGGCCACCGAGGCGAGCACCGCGCGCCGCGGCACCCCGCCCGCCGAGACCCGCAGCAGCCCGCGCGGCGCCTCCCCGCGCTCGGCCAGCGAGAACACCATCCGGGACGACCCGTACAGGTTGGCGTTGAGCGCCGAGAGCAGCGCCACGAACACCACCACGTTCATGATCTGGCCGGCCGCCGGCACTCCGATCGCGTCCAGCACGGCCACGTACGGCGAGCGGCCCGGCTCCATCGCCGTCCACGGCAGCAGCGTCACCACGACCAGCATCGAGCCCACGTAGAAGAGGAGGATCCGCCAGACCGCGCTGCGCACCGCCCGCGCCACGTTCCGCGCCGGATCCTCCGTCTCGGCCGCCGCGATCGTGACGACCTCCAGTCCGCCGAAGGCGAAGACGACGGCGAGGACGCCGGAGACGACGCCCTCCCAGCCGTGCGGCAGGAAACCGCCCTGGCCGGTGAGGTTGGCGAGGCCGACCGGATCGGTGTCCGGCAGCCAGCCCGCGATCGCGAGGACCCCGAGGACCAGGAAGAGGACGATCGCGCCGACCTTGAGCGCGGCGAACCAGAACTCGAACTCGCCGAAGTTCTTCACCGCCGCCAGGTTGGCCGCCGTGAAGACCAGCATGAAGACCAGCACCCAGGCCCACTGCGGGAACCCCGGGACCCAGCCGTTCGCGATCCGGGCCGCGCCCGTCGCCTCCACGGCGAGGACGACCACCAGCAGGAACCAGTACAGCCAGCCCACCGAGAAGCCCGCCCAGCGCCCCAGCGCCCGCTCGGCGTGGACGGAGAAGGCGCCCGAGGCCGGCATCGCCGCCGACATCTCGCCCAGCATCCGCATCACCAGCATCGCGAGCGTCCCGGCGATCAGGTACGAGAGGACGATCCCGGGCCCCGCGACGGCGATGCCCGCGCCCGAACCGACGAAGAGGCCGGCGCCGATGACCCCGCCGAGCCCGAGCATCGTCAGGTGACGCTGCTTCAGACCGTGGGAGAGGGGCTCGGGTTCGGCGAGCGGGGAGGACGGCGGGGCGTCGTCGCGCATGGTGGGCTCGTGCTCTCGGGGAAGGGACACCTTTATGGGGACCCCACAGTCTCCCTGGTGACCGGGCCCGGAGGCAAAAGGGGCGTCTCGCAGCGACTCGCCAGTGACCAGGGTCACGTGGCGCCGTGCATGGTTTTCCTCTTTTGTCGAAACCCCATGAAGTGCTGAGCTCCGGCTTTGTCGACGCCTCACGGTGATCGGGCGTTCACTCCTGGCATAGCGTCAACCTGTCCCTCCCTTCTCACCCCCGCGGAGTAACGATGAGCACCGCCGCCGCCCCCGCCCGCACCCTCCGTACGGGCACCGTCCTCGCCGATCTGCTCCCCGCGAGCCGCGCCCGCGACATCGCCCTCGTCGCCGGCGGCGCCGCCCTCACCGGCCTCGCCGCCCAGCTCTCCGTCCCGGTCCCCGGCTCCCCGGTCCCCGTCTCCGGCCAGACCTTCGCCGCCCTGCTCGTCGGCACCGCGCTCGGCGCCCGCCGCGGCTTCCTCTCCCTCGCCCTCTACACCGTGGTGGGCATGGCGGGCGTTCCGTGGTTCGCCCAGGCCACCTCCGGCTACGCCATGCCGTCCTTCGGCTACATCCTCGGCATGCTGCTCGCCGCCACCGTCGTCGGCGCCCTCGCCCGCCGCGGCGCCGACCGCTCGGTCCTGCGCACCGCCGGGACCATGGTGCTCGGCTCCGCGATCATCTACGCGGTCGGCGTGCCCTACCTGGCTCTCGCCACCGGCATGACCCTCGGCCAGGCCGTCGCCGCCGGCCTGGTCCCCTTCCTGATCGGCGACGCGCTCAAGGCGGCCCTCGCCATGGGCGCCCTGCCGGCCGCCTGGAAGCTCGCGGGCCGCGCCTCCTGACCCGCCGCACCGGCACGCGGAAGGCCCCGCCGCTCCCTGGAGCGGCGGGGCCTTCGCGTATGCCGGGCGGAACCTACGGGCGCGCCGAGGACTTCGCGATCCGCTCCCGGACCAGGGCGATCACCAGGACCAGGGCCGCCACGAGGAGGGAGAGCACGACCTGCTCGCGGGCGCTGCCGCCGTCGTACAGCATGTAGCCGAGGACGAAGACGATCATGCCGATCGTCGCCCAGGTCAGGTACGGGAACAGCCACATCCGCACGACCAGCTTCTCGGGCGACTCGCGCAGGATGATGCCGCGCATCCGCAGCTGCGTCACACAGATGACCAGCCAGACGAAGAGGGCCACGGCGCCGGAGGAGTTCAGCAGGAAGGCGAAGACGGTGTCGGGCCACTTGTAGTTGAAGAAGACCGCGACGAAACCGAAGACGACCGAGGAGAGGATCGCGGCCCGCGGCACGCTCCGCTTGTCGACCTTCGCGAAGGACTTCGGCGCGTCACCGCGCTGCCCGAGCGAGAAGGCCATGCGGGAGGCCGTGTAGAGGCCGGAGTTCAGGCAGGAGAGCACCGCGGTCAGCACGATGACGTTCATGACCTGGCCGGCGTGCGGGATGCCGATGGAGTCGAGGGCGGCGACGTACGAGCCCTTCTCGACGATCGACTTGTCGTTCCACGGCAGGAGCGTGAGGACGACGAAGATCGAGCCCAGGTAGAAGACGCCGATCCGCCAGATCACGCTGTTGGTCGCCTTCGTCACGGCCCGCTGCGGGTCCTCGGACTCGCCGGCGGCCAGCGTGACGATCTCGCTGCCCATGAAGGAGAAGACGACCATCAGGACACCGGTGAGGATCGCGCCCGCGCCCATCGGGAGGAAGCCCCCGGTGTCGGTGAGGTGCGCGAACCCGGCGCCGGGGTTGTCCGAGCCCGGCAGCACGCCGAAGACGGCCAGCAGACCGATGACCACGAACGCGCCGATCGCGACGACCTTGATGCCGGCGAACCAGAACTCGAACTCGCCGTACGAGGAGACGGAGGCGAGGTTCGTCGCGGTGAGGACCACCATCACGATCAGCGCCCAGGCCCACTGCGGTACGGCCGGGACCCAGCCCTCCAGGATGACCGCGCCGGCGGTCGCCTCGACGGCCAGCACCACGACCCAGAAGAACCAGTACAGCCAGCCGATGGTGAAGCCGGCCCAGCGGCCGAGCGCCTGGTCGGCGTAGGTGGAGAAGGAGCCCGAGGTCGGCCGGGCGGCCGCCATCTCGCCGAGCATCCGCATGACGAAGACGACCATGGCGCCGACGAGGGCGTAGGAGAGGAGGATCGCGGGACCGGCGGCGGCGATGCCCGCGCCGGAGCCGACGAACAGGCCGGCGCCGATGACACCGCCGATGGCGATCATCGACAGGTGGCGGTTCTTGAGTCCGGCCTTGAGGCCGTCGGGCGACTGCGAGGCGCCGGTGCCGCCGGGTTCGCCGGCCTTCCCGCCGTCCGTCGTCAGGGTCGGTTGCGTGTTCATGAACGCTTCCTCGTGTGTGTGGGGCTGCTCGGGTCGCGAGCCCGAGCATTCAACCCCGTGGACAGGGATGATCGGAAGTCTTCGTTCCGGATCGTTGTCGAGGGAGCGTCGCCAGGGCCGAAGGTCCGGACCGGGCCGGGGGAAGGTCCCGACCCCGCTGACCGCTACCCCGCTCCCGGCGTGCCACACTCGGATCCATGCGCGTCTACATCGGTTCCGACCACGCCGGCTACGAACTCAAGAACCACCTCGTCGAGTGGCTGCGGGCCCACGGCCACGAGCCCGTCGACTGCGGTCCCCACATCTACGACGCCCTCGACGACTACCCGCCGTTCTGCCTGCGTGCCGCCGAGCGGACGGCCGCCGACCCGGACAGCCTGGGCATCGTCATCGGCGGCTCCGGCAACGGTGAGCAGATCGCCGCGAACAAGGTCAAGGGAGTCCGCGCCGCCCTCGCCTGGAGCGAGCAGACCGCCGCCCTCGGCCGCGAGCACAACAACGCCAATGTGATCTCCGTCGGCGGACGCATGCACACCCAGGAAGAGGCGACCAAGTTCGTCGAGATCTTCCTGAACACCCCCTACTCCGGTGACGAGCGTCACACGCGCCGCATCGACATGCTGACCGCCTACGAGAACACGGGCGAGCTGCCCCCCATTCCGGCCCACCACCCGCAGGAGCCGACCGCCTGATGCCCGAAGGGCACACGATCCACCGACTGGCCGCCGACCACCGCGAACGGTTCGGCGGCCGGTCCGTGCGCGTCTCCAGCCCGCAGGGCAAGTTCGCCGACTCGGCGGCCCTGCTCGACGGCTCCGTCCTGGAGACCACCGAGGCCCACGGCAAACACCTCTTCCTCGGCTTCCCCGGCGAGGAGTGGATCCACATCCACCTCGGCCTCTTCGGCAAGGTGACCTTCGGCGCCGCACCGGCCCCGCCGCCCACCGACACCGTGCGCCTCCGGCTCGCCACCCCCGAGGCCTACGTCGACCTGCGCGGCCCCACGACCTGCGCGCTCATCACCGACGCGGAGAAGCGCGCGATACACGACCGGCTCGGCCCCGACCCGCTGCGCGAGGGCGACGACCCGGACAAGGCCTGGCGCCGGATCTCCCGCAGCCGCACCACCATCGCCGCCCTGCTCATGGACCAGAAGGTCATCGCCGGCGTCGGCAACGTCTACCGGGCCGAGGTCCTCTTCCGCCACGGCATCGACCCCTACCGCCCCGGCAAGGACCTCACGCCGGGGGAGTGGGACGCGATCTGGACCGATCTCGTCGCCCTCATGCGCGAAGGCGTCCGGCTCAACCGCATCGACACCGTCCGGCCCGAGCACACCCCCGAGGCCATGGGCCGTCCGCCGCGCGTCGACGACCACGGCGGCGAGGTGTACGTCTACCGCCGCGCCGCCCTGCCCTGCCACCTGTGCGCCACCGGGATCCGCACCGCCGAACTGGCCGCCCGCAACCTCTTCTGGTGCCCGGCCTGCCAGCAGCGCTGACGGCCGGGCGGCCTGCCCGGCCCGCGACCTCCCGGGGCTCGCCCGGGAGATGCCCCCATGGCACCGTGGCCCTTCCGGCACGGGAGGCGCCCCGGCATGGTCGGGATCACCCTCGTACGCCCGGTACGAGGGCGACCCTCCGCCTCGCGGTCCTCCCGGACGCCGCGGGCCCTGTCCTGCGGGCGGCCGCCGCTACGTTCCGGACACGTCCTAGAACCCGTGCGGCAGCCACGGCGCCACGGGGGACCCGAACGCCACCGACGCCTCCGTCAGCGCCCCGTCCCGCAGCTCCCGCACCCGGCCGGCCGCCGCCAGCGACAGCAGCGACGTCCCGCCCAGATAGGCCGCGCCCAGCTCCCGTACCGACAGCTCCACGTCCGCCGGCTCCGAGGTACGGACGCACACCGCGCCCTTCGCGTCACCCGTGAGGCGCCAGCGCCCCTCGTTCCACGGGCAGAACGCGTCCGCCACCTCGAACACCACGTCCACCGGCGCCTGGTACGTCCGCGCCTCCAGGGCCGCGCCCACCTCCACCAGGCGGACGAACAGGCCTTCCCGCACCGTCGGTTCGCACCGCCGCAGCTCCGACACCAGGTGCTGCCACCCGTCGTCCACCGGCCGGCTGTGGATCCGTACCTTCGAGGTGAGGTCCACCGAGCAGAGGAACCGCCACAGCGCCGCCTCCGCCGCCGGCTCCAGGGCCATCACCTGGTGCGGCACCACCGTCCCCTCGGGACCCGCGAACGACCAGTCCGGCTTGATCGCGTACAGCGCGAAGCCCACGACCTCCCCGTCCCGCTCCGCCAGCACACACTGCCGGGCCGAGGCCCCCTCCCGGCTACCCGCCGGGTCCAGCAGCGGCAGCCGCTCCCACCCGGGCCGCCGGGCCAGCATCCCCGGCCGGGTCGGCACCAGCCGCGCGTACACCGCCTCACAGGCCTCCGAGGCCGCCGCCGGATCCGCCGCCCGCAGCCTCACCGCGTCCGTGCCCTCCGGCACCGACAGCCGCACCCGGTGCGTGTCGATCGTCGCGTGCGCCGTGTACGAGGCCGCGCCGTAACCGAACCGCCCGTAGATCTCCGGCTCCGAGGCCGTCAGGACCGCCAGCGGCTCCCCCCACGCCCGTACGTCCGACAGCTGCCGCCGCATCATCGAGGTCAGGATCCCGCGCCGGCGGTGCGTCCCCGCCACGCTCACCATCGTCACCCCGGCCGCCGGCACCGACGCCCCGCCCGGCACCGTCAGGCGGAACGAGAACGCCCCCGCCGTACCCACCGGCAGATCCCCGTCCCAGGCGCCCAGGAAGCGGTCGTGCTCGGTCAGGTCCTGCCAGAGCCGGCGTTCCTCCGGCTCCTCCTGCACGCCCCCGAACGCCAGGGCGAGAACTTCGTACCAGCGGTCCCACTCGGCCGGGTCCAGCACCCGCAATTCCGTCGTCATATGCCATCGATATCAGGGCTCCCGCGCCCGGGGCGACCCGATTTCACGCACCTTGTCACCGGGGTACCCCTGCACGACCCCGGAGCGGATGGATAGGGTCACTGGCCAATGGGACACCGCGCGGGAATGCACACGTACGCGGCCCGGCTGCGCAGGCGCGCCCGCCGGGCCCGCACCGCCCTGCGCAAAACGGGGGTCGACTACTTCCGCGGCGACGGCTCCGACCGGCTCGCCCTCGCCGGGCTGCTCCTGACGATCCCGGCCCTCGCCGCCGGAACCCTCGTCAACCCGGTGTGGTGCGCCCCCGCCGTCCTCGTCCTGCCCATCGTGGCCGGCGGGCTGCTGCTGCGCCCCGCCAGCCTCCTCGGCCTGTACGCGGCGGCCGCCTGCGCGCTCATCGTCGAGTCCTTCGCCCTCGGCCCGTACACCCAGGGCCCGGCCAGGGTCACCCCCGGCACCGTGCTCGTCGTGGCCGCCTGCGGCCTCTTCGGGCTGCTCATCGCCCAGTTCCGGGCCCGGGTCGGCGTGCCCTGGCGGCGCGGCGGCACCATGCTGTTCGACCTGCGCGAACGCATCCGCGTCCAGAGCGCCCTGCCCCGCCTCCCGCAGGGCTGGCACCGGGAGATGGCGCTGCGCCCGGCCGGCGGCCAGTCGTTCTCCGGCGACTTCGTGGTCGCGGCCCGCACCCACGGCGGCCGCACCCTGGA